>NZ_JBPCCH010000001.1:0-186056 GCF_050971805.1 Robertmurraya mesotrionivorans
ATTATGGCGGTTGTGGCGAAGTGGTTAACGCATCGGATTGTGGTTCCGACATTCGTGGGTTCGATTCCCATCAGTCGCCCCATTATATATAATTTTCTCCATTGGGCTATAGCCAAGCGGTAAGGCAACGGACTTTGACTCCGTCATGCGTTGGTTCGAATCCAGCTAGCCCAGTTATGGCAGCATAGCCAAGTGGTAAGGCAGAGGTCTGCAAAACCTTTATCCCCGGTTCAAATCCGGGTGCTGCCTCCAATTTTATATTCGCGGGTGTAGTTTAATGGTAAAACCTCAGCCTTCCAAGCTGATGTCGTGAGTTCGATTCTCATCACCCGCTCCAAATAAGGGCCTATAGCTCAGCTGGTTAGAGCGCACGCCTGATAAGCGTGAGGTCGATGGTTCGAGTCCATTTAGGCCCACCAGAATTTTTTGAGATAACAAAATAACTTTCCAATGTTCCGCAGTAGCTCAGTGGTAGAGCAATCGGCTGTTAACCGATCGGTCGTAGGTTCGAGTCCTACCTGCGGAGCCATTTTTATGTCTATGGGGAAGTACTCAAGAGGCTGAAGAGGCGCCCCTGCTAAGGGTGTAGGTCGGGTAACCGGCGCGAGGGTTCAAATCCCTCCTTCTCCGCCATATTGGCCCCTTGGTCAAGCGGTTAAGACACCGCCCTTTCACGGCGGTAACACGGGTTCGAATCCCGTAGGGGTCATAAAAACATTGAACATTTGTTCAATGTTTTTTTTATTTTCTTTTTATAGGATTCTCTAGCTACTCTATTACCTTTTCTATCAAATGTCATCAAACTTCTTTTAACACTTCCAATATTCGACAAATATATGAAAACCCTTTCAATTTTTATCATAAAAACTACCTCATCACACAAAGAAATCCTTTTGAATATATTATTCAAATCTCAATAATTTCACAATTCAAAATACATATTTTATTCATTTTCTCCAAATAATTAGCATATATCTCTATATCTGCATCATAAAATTTATTATCTATTAAAAAATAATTTCTATCATTTTTTGCAGTTTGCTGCGTTAAAGGGATGAATGCTGTCGAAATCATTTACCTATTAGATAATTTTGTCGAAATGGATAGTTAATTGTCAGAAAAATTAAAAAGGGATTTGAAAGAGTGGCGAGAATTATACAGTTAAAGCAATGCACAAAACTAATGAATAGGTAGGGAGTAGAATGATTTTGGATTTGATTCATCCAACTGAATACCAGCTGCATTTGTTTCATGAGGGGAATTTCTTTGAATGCCATCGTCTGTTTGGTGCTCATGTTCTTACAATTGATGAAAAGAAATGCACAAGATTTTGTGTGTGGGCACCCAACGCAAAACAAGTATCTCTAGTTAGTAATATAAACAATTGGAATGGAAGTGGTTATGAATTTAAAAAGATGAATGATGAAGGCGTATGGATGTTCATTGTTGAACAGGATTTAACTGGCTGCCTTTATAAATATGAAATTCATACATCTACTGGAGAAGTTTTATTGAAATCTGATCCATATGCCTTTTTCTCTGAAGAACGGCCAAAAACAGCTTCCATATGTTACTCCTTAGATGGTTACCAATGGAACGATCATAAATGGCTTCAGAAAAAAGAGAAAAACAAAGTGTATTCAAGTCCTACTGTTATTTATGAGATGCATGTTGGATCATGGAAAAAGAAAGAGGACGGTAGCTTTTTAACGTATCGTGAATTAGCAGATGAGGTTATTCCTTATGTACTTGAACATGGATTTACTCATATTGAGCTATTGCCACTAGTGGAACATCCTCTAGATATTTCTTGGGGCTACCAAGGAACAGGATATTTTTCGGTTACTAGTCGTTACGGAACACCTCACGATCTAATGTATTTTATTGACCAATGTCATCAAAATCATATTGGTGTAATTATGGATTGGGTTCCAGGTCATTTCTGTAAAGACGCCCATGGGTTACATCGATTTGATGGATCTTGGGTGTATGAATATGAAACAGAAGTTGATCGTGAAAATTTTACTTGGGGGACTGCTAATTTTGACTTAAGTAAAACAGAGGTACAGAGTTTCTTAATTTCTAATGCATTGTTTTGGATGGAATACTTTCATGTGGACGGATTTCGCGTAGATGCGGTTTCCAATATCATTTATTGGCCTAATTCAGATGGTCAACGAGTAAATGAGTTTGGTATTGCATTTTTAAAGAAGTTAAATCAAATTGTATATCAATATGATTCACAGCTTTTGATGATTGCTGAAGACTCTACTGATTGGCCACAGGTAACTTCCCCAACTCACTACGGTGGATTAGGTTTTAACTACAAATGGAATATGGGCTGGATGAACGACATGCTTTCCTATATGGAAAAAAGTTCAAATGAACGCTCACAATTTCACGATAAAGTCAGCTTCTCCCTTCTGTATGCATTTTCGGAGAATTATGTCCTTCCATTTTCGCATGACGAAGTCGTTCATGGAAAGAAATCGTTACTTGATAAAATGCCAGGAGATTATTGGCAGAAATTTGCACAATTAAGGCTTTTATTAGCATATATGTTTGGACACCCTGGAAAAAAACTTCTATTCATGGGATTTGAGCTAGGTCAGTTCTCTGAATGGAAAGATGAAGAAGAACTGGATTGGCATTTATTAGATTATGAGATGCATGGGAAAATGAATCAATTTGTAAAAGAATTGATCAAGGTGTATAAGCGCAATAAACCTTTATATGAACTTGATCATTTACATGAAGGATTTGAATGGATTGATGTAAATAACCGTGATCAATCGATTTTCTCTTTTGTTAGAAAAGGGGAAGAAGGAGAACCATTGGTCATCGTGTGTAATTTTACAGAAAAGACGTATGAAGATTATAAAGTAGGTGTTCCAAAAGAAGGAACGTATCGGGAAATATTAAATACAGATGCGGATGTCTTTGGAGGATCCGGTGTTATAAATAAAAAGCCATTAGAAACGATTGATGAAAATTTTCATGGAAGAGAGCATCACATCATGATGAGGATACCTCCATTTGGGGTTTCTATATTGCGTCCCGTTAAACATCGAAAGGAGAGAAAAGGAAATGGCAAAGAAGAAGTGCGTAGCTATGCTGTTAGCAGGAGGGCAAGGAAGTAGGTTACATTCCTTGACTTCAAATTTAGCAAAACCAGCTGTACCGTTTGGAGGGAAGTACCGAATCATTGACTTTACCTTGAGCAATTGTACGAACTCAGGAATTGATACGGTTGGTGTTCTTACTCAGTATCAACCACTAGTGTTAAACTCGTATATTGGAATTGGAAGTGCATGGGACTTGGATCGAAAAAATGGTGGTGTGACTGTTCTTCCACCTTATAGTGAGTCCAAGGAGATGAGATGGTATACAGGTACTGCTTGTGCCATCTATCAAAATTTAAACTATTTAGTTCAATATGATCCGGAATACGTACTTATTCTGTCTGGAGACCATATTTACAAAATGAACTATGAGTTAATGCTAGATTTCCATATTACTAGAGATGCTGATGCTACAATCTCAGTCATTGAAGTGCCTTGGAATGAAGCGAGTCGATTTGGGATTTTAAATACTGATAGCGATATGAAGGTTGTCGAATTTGATGAAAAACCTGCGAATCCGAAAAACAATCTAGCCTCTATGGGGATTTACATTTTTAAATGGTCTGTCCTAAAAGAATATTTGGAAAAGGATGCTGATCTTCCAGATTCAAGTCATGATTTCGGAAAGGATATTCTACCAACTTTACTATCAGACCAGAAGAAACTATTTGCGTATCCGTTTAGTGGTTATTGGAAGGATGTTGGAACTGTACGTAGTCTCTGGGAAGCAAATATGGATCTCCTAGATGAGAAGTGTGGATTAGATTTATTTGATTACACTTGGAGAATTTATTCAGTTAACCCAAATCAACCACCACAGTTTATTTCAAATGACGCACTCGTCATTGATTCGCTCATCAACGAGGGTTGTGTGATTGAAGGCGAGGTTGAGAAGTCGGTCCTTTTTCAAGGAGTAAAGGTTGAAAAAGGAGCTCTTATTAAAGAATCAGTTATCATGCCTGATGCAGTGATTGGAAAAAATGTGTTTATTGAAAAGGCAATTGTCCCGTCAGAAATGGTTATACCAGATGGAACAATTATTCGTGCTTTGCCAGATGCGGATGATGATATTGTGTTAGTAACAGAGGATATGCTTCAAACCCTTTAAAATACAGAGAACAAATAAATGAGGAGATGAGGGGTAAGGATGGATAGAAAGCTGCTTGGAGTAATTGATGCAACAACTTATCAAAAAGGATTAGAAGATCTAATCCAACATCGTTCATTAGCTGCAGTACCATTTGGAGGACGTTATCGATTAATAGATTTTATTCTTTCAAACATGGTCAATTCTGGAATAAAGAGTGTGGCAATTTTTCCGAAGAACCAATACCGTTCCTTAATGGATCATTTGGGGTCTGGGAAGGATTGGGACTTAAATCGTAAGCGTGATGGGTTATTCTTTTTTCCTGCCCCTGCAGAAGAAAAAGAAATAAATTCATTTAATCATTTTGCTGCAAATAAAGATTTCTTTGATCGTAGTAACCAACAGTACGCCCTCATCTCAAATTGCTTTACTGTCTGTAGTATGAATTTTGAACCTATCCTTGATTGGCATATCAAGAGCGGCTGCGATATTACAGAGGTAAGAAAAGACGGACGGTCTCTTCATATGTTTTTAATAAAAAAATCTCTTTTAGTAGAACTTTTCGAGACAAGAGAGGAAACAGGATACACTTGTATGAGAGATGTTGTGACAGATATTAACAGTCCATATCGTCAATGTCATTATGAATTTAAAGGATACGCAGTTATGATCGACTCGATTACTACGTATTTTAATGAAAGTATGAAGCTATTAAATCCATCCATTTGGAAGGAACTATTTTTAAAGAATCAACCAGTATATACAAAAGTAAAGGATGAGCCACCTACTAGGTATTTTACAGGAGCTACGGTGAAAAATTCAGTAATTGCCAATGGGTGCTTAATTGAAGGAACGGTTGAAAATAGCATTATTTCTCGTGCTGTAAAAATTGGCAAGGGATCTGTTGTAAAAAACAGCATTATCATGCAAAAATGTCAAATTGGTGAAAATTGCGTATTAGACTCTGTTGTTTTAGATAAAGATGTTAAGGTAAATAATGGAACGATGATGTATGGAACAAAGGAATTACCATATGTGGTTCGTAAAGGAACAGTACAAGGGGCGTTGATGAATTCGTGAAAGTGTTATTCGCAGTTTCGGAATGTGTACCTTTCGTTAAATCCGGAGGGTTAGCAGATGTAGCAGGATCTCTACCAAAAGAGTTGAAAAGACTTGGTACAGATGTAAGAGTAATGATGCCGAAGTACGGTACCATTCCTCAAGCAATACGTGAAAAGATGACAAAAAAACATGAGTTTATTGTGAATGTTGGTTGGAGAAATCAATTTTGTGGTATTGAAGAGTATATACATGATGGAATTACTTATTATTTTATAGATAATGAATACTATTTTAAGAGAGAATCTCTGTACGGTTATTTTGACGATGGTGAACGGTTTGCTTTTTTTAACCGAGCCGTACTTGAAGCGATTCGGATGTTAGATTACTATCCAGATGTGATTCATTGCCATGATTGGCATACAGGAATGATTCCTTTCTTGCTAAAAACGGAGTATCAAAAGAAAAACGGCTATGGTTTTATGCGAACGGTATTTACCATTCATAATCTTGGATTCCAAGGTATAATGCCCAAGGAAGCTTTAAAGGATTTATTTGATTTAGATGATTCATATTTTAATACCGATCAGCTTGAGTTTTATGGAAATATAAATTTTATGAAAGCAGCACTTATTGCGTCTGATCGAATTACTACCGTTAGTCCAACATATATGGACGAAATACAAACGGAGTACTATGGAGAAAAGCTGGATGGATTGTTAAGAAGTCGTATAAGTGATCTAGAAGGAATCCTAAATGGAATTGATGATGAATTTTATAATCCAGAGAAGGATTCGTTCCTTGTAAAAACGTACGATGCAAATCATCGTAATCATAAGCTAGTAAATAAAAAGGCCATTCAAGAACGATTTGGCTTGCCAGAGGCTTCACAAATTCCATTAATGGTTATGGTCACACGTTTAACAAAACAAAAAGGGTTAGATCTTGTTAAACATGTGTTTCATGAAATTATGGCGGAGCCGATTCAATTCCTCATTCTTGGAACGGGGGATGACGAGTTTGAAAATTTCTTTCGAGACATGGAGCGGGAGTATCCAGATCGATTTAAAGCATATATTGGTTTTGATGAAGGTCTAGCTCATCAAATTTATGCAGGTGCTGACCTTTTCCTCATGCCTTCAAAATTTGAACCATGTGGGTTAGGTCAAATGATTGCGATGAGTTATGGCACAATCCCTATCGTTCGAGAGACTGGGGGTCTAAATGACACGGTAACGGCATATGATGAATTCTCAGGAGAAGGGAATGGCTTCTCCTTCAAGAATTTTAATGCGCATGATATGTTGTATACCATTAAACGTGCCATCCATTTTTACGAAAATGATAGGGTTTGGAATAATCTTGTTAAGCATACAATGAGCATTGATAACAGCTGGGCACAGTCTGCGTTTAAGTACAATCAATTATATGCTCAACTTATATCCAGGAGTGAAACTCATGTTTTCTAATAAAGAAAAGTTCACGGAAACGTTTTTACAACGTCTCGAAATGACTTGTGGAAAAAGCTTTCAAGAAAGTACGAAGAGAGATCACTATCATACTTTAGGAATCATGATCCGTGAATATGTAAGCTCAAACTGGATCAAGACAAATGAAAGTTATCGAGCTGAGAAAGAAAAACAAATTTATTACTTATCGATTGAATTTCTACTTGGAAAGCTTTTAAGGCATAATCTCCTTAACCTAGGAATTGATCATGTAGTGGAAGAGGGACTTAAGGAGCTAGGAATTGATCTTAGTGACTTAGAGGAAATGGAAGCAGATGCAGCGCTTGGTAATGGCGGCTTAGGACGTCTTGCAGCCTGCTTCATGGATTCTCTTGCTACTTTAGATCTTCCAGGTCATGGATGTGGTATTCGCTATAAGCATGGCTTATTTGAGCAGAAAATTGTAGATGGATATCAAGTAGAATTACCTGAGCAATGGCTTCGTCATGGCCATGTATGGGAAGTAAGGAAAGCTGATTTAGCTGTAGATGTTCCTTTTTGGGGAAGAGTCGAAGCAATAAATAATAATGGAAAGCTAGAATTTCGTCATCTTGAAGCGGAAACGGTGATGGCCGTACCGTATGACCTTCCAGTGGTAGGTTATCAGACGGACACTGTTAACACGTTGCGCCTATGGAGTGCCGAAACGACGCCGTATCCAATGAACCGAGATATTATGAAATATAAGCGCGATACGGAGCTTATCTCAGAGTTTTTATATCCCGATGATACCCATGATGAAGGAAAGATTTTACGTTTAAAGCAGCAGTATTTCCTTGTCTCTGCAAGTATTCGTTCGATTGTGAGATCTTATCGCAAACAACATGCTAGTTTAATAGAATTCCATAAATATGTGGGTCTTCATATAAATGATACGCATCCCGTGTTAGCCATCCCCGAATTAATGAGGGTACTTATTGATGAGGAAGGGATGAGCTGGGAGGAAGCTTGGCATATTACTACGAACACCATTTCATATACGAATCATACAACCTTAGCAGAAGCTTTAGAAAAATGGCCGGTTCGTATTTTTCAACCGTTGCTCCCAAGAATCTTTATGATTGTAAATGAAATAAACGAGAGATTTTGCCAAGACCTGTGGAAGCAGTATCCAGGAGATTGGCGGAAAATCGAGGATATGGCAATCATTGCTCATGATCAAGTAAAGATGGCTCATTTGGCGATTGTCGGTTCATACAGTGTGAATGGAGTGGCAGCCATTCATACGGAAATTTTAAAACAAAGAGAAATGAACCAATTTTATCAAGTATTTCCTGAAAAGTTTAATAATAAAACAAATGGGATTACCCATAGACGTTGGCTGATTAAATCCAATCCGAAACTGACGAATTTGATCAATGAGGGGATTGGTACGAAGTGGATAAATCACCCAGAGCATTTAAAAGAGCTTCAGTTTTTCCAGCAAGATTCTGCATTTTTAGAGCAGTTGTATGAGATCAAGCAGAATAATAAGAAATCACTTGCAGAAAAAATTAAAGCAAAGACAGGTATTGTCGTTGATCCACAATCTATATTTGATGTTCAAGTAAAGAGATTGCATGCTTATAAACGACAACTCTTAAATGTTCTTCATATTATGTATTTGTATAATCGCTTAAAAGAGGATTCAAGCTTTCTTATGTATCCAAGAACATTTTTGTTTGGAGCGAAAGCATCACCAGGTTATTACTATGCAAAGAAGATTATTAAACTCATTAATACCATTGCAGAAAAAATAAATAATGATAAAACGGTTTCTGACCGATTGAAAGTAGTGTTTCTTGAAAACTACCGTGTGTCATTAGCTGAAGAAATCTTTCCTGCAGCAGATGTGAGTGAACAAATTTCGACGGCTAGTAAAGAAGCCTCGGGAACAGGTAATATGAAGTTCATGATGAATGGTGCGATTACCTTAGGTACGCTTGATGGAGCTAACATTGAAATCAAGGAACATGTTGGCGATGAAAATATATTTATTTTTGGATTAACAGCGGAAGAAGTAATGAATTATTACCAGTATGGTGGCTATACGTCAGTCGACTATTATCACCATGATAAACGTATTCGCCAGGTTGTTGATCAGTTAACGAACGGATATTTTGGTGATCTTGATAATGAGTTTGAGCCCATCCATGATTCGTTATTAATGGAAAATGACCAGTATTTTGTTTTGCGTGATTTCTCATCTTATGTGGAAGCCCAAAGAGAAGTAGGGAAGGCCTATACTGATCAAAATAAATGGTTAAAGATGAGTTTAGCAAATATAGCGAATTCAGGTTTTTTCTCAAGTGACCGAACCATACAGCAGTATGCGGATGACATTTGGAGTATTTCTCCTGTAAAAGGAAAAGTAAGGTAAATAATAAAGAGGAGACCATTTAAATAACAGACTCCGTTAACTGTCGCTAATATTAATAATGTAATACAAAATGACCTCCAAATTGTATGGTAATTTGGAGGTCTATTTTTTTGATATAAAGGGTTTTCGATAATTATTTGGGATAACTGAATGTTGATTTCACTGTGTATGAAAAATAAACGGAAAAATTCCGGCTAAATGGGGAAATACCCATATTTCCTTGAACATAAGGGGAGTTTTTCCGTTTATATTATCCAAATCGTTGGACTTTGTCTTATTTAGAGTAGTTAACCGGAATATCTCCGCTTATATCCGCTTCTGAAGCTTCCCCATATAGATTAGCAGGAAATTCTCCGCCTATGAATTCTCATGCCTACACGAAATCGATACGGAGAAGGCGGATATGGTTTGCAAACATCTATATGATAAAAATTCGTAATTCGTAATCCGAAGAATTAGCAATTAAAAGAAAAAAATAGCAAGGGTATAAACCCTTGCTATTTCTAATGTTTTTTAAATTTCTAGCCTTACAATTTAAATGGAAATGGATCTTCTTTTGTCGTCTAACTGTTTAAGAAATGTCCTAAAAATAGTCCAATTGATAACAAAAATCCAAATATCGTATTTGTTTGTGCTGTCGCTATCATGGCTGGCACCATTTGAACGGGTTTTGTTTTTCCGATGAATCCTTTAATCGCTTTTATTGCCTTTGGTGAGCTTAGCAGCACAATCGCTAACCAAGCAGAAGTATAGTCCAAACCAATAAGAGTAAACACCCATGCATAAGAGACAATGAACATTCCTGCTAAAAGAATGATCGCTCTCTTTTGACCTAGTAGGATCGCTAATGTTCTTCTTCCATTTTCTTTGTCACCATCATGGTCACGTATATTATTGGCAAGTAGAATGGCACCTACTGTTATGACAATAGGTACAGATATTAATACACTAATCATAGTAATAAAACCTGTTTGAATATAAAAGGCAATCAGTATTATGAGCATTCCCATAAAGAACCCTGCAAAAATTTCTCCAAAAGGTGTGTACGCAATCGGAATAGGTCCTCCCGTGTATAAATAACCAACTGTCATTGAAACAAGACCAATGGCAGCTAGCCACCAGCTAGAATTCATACAAATATATACTCCTAGCAGCATGGAAATACCATAAAGGCTAAGGGCTATTTTCATGACAGTCGCTGGTTGAATTCCTTCACGAACAATGGCGCCACCTATACCGACAGAGTGCTCGTTATCAAGACCACGTTTGAAATCATAATACTCATTAAACATATTTGTTGCTGCCTGTATAAGTAAGCAAGCGATAAGCATGGCGGTAAATAAACCAAGATCAATAGATGTTAATGGTAAGGCTAATGCGGTTCCTAATAATACTGGTACAAAGGCAGCTGTTAACGTATGTGGTCGTGTAAGTTGCCACCAGACTCTCCAATTTTTCCCCTTAAAAGTAGGCGAAGGACCCGTTTGCATTTGTGGTTGCATCGTACCTCTCCCCATTTCTATATTTATTTGTCAAAACTATATAAGTTTAAAATAATTCATATCCAAATTCAAGTGTAGGAAAAACGAAGGAGTGTGTCAATTAAATTTTCCTCCCTAATGCAGGAGACCATTGCCAAATTTTCTACGATAATTTTTTATGCAGGAAAGACATTTAAGGGCATAATATCTCAAAATAGATAGGAATAGCTTATAATAAGGAAAGATATAGGTTTTTCAAGGTTCCATTTGTTGACATGGTCTTGGATTGAGGTGTATCTTAAAATAAGTTTATAACGTTATTTAACAGGAGTTGTACGAATTTGGTTACCATTCAGAATACGGAGCTTAAAGAAGGGATCATTGAAGCAATCGAGAGAGCACGGAAGCTTTCAATGCCCGTATTAGTTAGCGAAGTCCAAAGGATTCATCCGGTTCAGCCTCTGTCCGTGTTTGCAGCTGGAAGAGACCAATTTGTTGGCGAACGCTTTTTTTGGAAAGATCCCTCTGATGAAGTAGTTATGATTGGCATTGGAATATGTAAAGAAATACAATCGGATCAGGCTTCTGGCCGCTTTTTTCATGTGGAGAAGCAATGGCAAGAACTTATGAATAATAGCATCATGCTAATGGAAGAGAAACAAACAGCTACAGGACCAATAATGTTCGGAGGATTTTCCTTTGATCCATTAAAAGAGAAAACGGATCGTTGGGCACAGTTTCCACATTCTCTTTTCCACATACCCAAATACCTAGTAAGTGTAATAAAAGGAGAATACTTTTTAACCACTAACCTTCTTTGTTCGGCGGAAGATGATGATACATTGTATGAGGTAGCTGAACAAGAAAGAAAAGCGTTATTCAGTGGAATTGAAAAGGAATCACTGCCACTTTTATCCAACCTATCACATGTACATGAAGTCCATTCTGAAAATTGGAAGAAACGTGTGAGCGAGGTAGTAGAATTATTAAAGACAGGGACCATGAAAAAGGTCGTGCTTGCTAGAGAGCTCAGACTTCAGTTTGAGGAGCAAATCCCAGTAGAGCCCGTGATTATGAATCTTTTAGAGGAACAGAGAGACAGTTTTGTTTTTGCCTTTGAATCTAAAGGTGACTGTTTTATTGGAGCATCACCAGAAAGATTAGTAAAGAAGGTAAAAAACACTGTGTACTCGACCTGTTTGGCCGGTTCAATAGCCAGAGGGAAGACTTTAAAAGAAGACGAGCTGCTAGGGAATGAGCTTCTATATGATGAAAAAAATTTAAATGAACATCAATTTGTTGTTGATATGATCAAAGAAGCAATGGAAAAGGTATGCCATGAAGTACAAATTCCGTCTCACCCACAGTTGTTGAAAAATAAGCATATCCAGCACTTATACACACCAGTGGTTGGAATTGCTGATGAGGAAAGTTCGTTACTTCAGCTTGTGAACCTGCTTCATCCAACACCTGCTTTAGGTGGGTTGCCAAGAAAAGAAGCAGTAGAGAGCATCCGGACAATGGAAGACTTAGATAGAGGAATGTATGCCGCACCGATCGGTTGGATTGATTTTGAAGGCAATGGGGAATTTGCGGTTGCGATACGTTCAGGCTTGTTACAAGGAAACGAGGCTTCTTTATTCGCCGGTTGTGGAATCGTTAAGGATTCAAACGTAGACAGTGAGTATCAGGAGACGAATATCAAGTTTCGTCCTATGCTTTCTGCCTTAAGGGGGAAATAGTAATGAACCACCAGCAAGCATTAACGAAATACATTGCTTCTTTTGTAGCAGAACTAATACATGCAGGAGTAAAGGATGTTGTTGTTAGCCCAGGGTCAAGGTCCACTCCTATTGCAATGATTATGGCTGAACATCCTGATCTTCGTCTTCATATTCATGTAGATGAAAGATCAGCAGCCTTTTTTGCGTTGGGGATGGCTAAGGCTTCCCGAAATCCAACAGTCTTGTTATGTACTTCCGGAACAGCAGCAGCGAACTATTTCCCTGCTATAGCTGAAGCGAATTTATCAAGGGTACCTCTTATAGTCATCACAGCGGATCGACCACATGAGCTTCGTGATGTTGGTGCACCACAAGCAATGGATCAGGTGAATTTATACGGGAAGCATGTAAAATGGTTTATCGAGATGTCTCATCCGGAAGGCTCCAAAGAGATGCTTCGATATGCGCGCACCGTTGCTGGGCGTGCTGTTGCAACCGCTTTATCTTCGCCAGCTGGTCCCGTTCATTTGAATTTTCCACTTCGTGAACCTCTTGTTCCTGATTTAACAAGCGATAATATATTTGTCATGTCAGAGAGAGAAAATGGTTATGTTCACATTGAACAAGGTCATTTATCACTGAATGAGGATCAACTAAAATCCATTGCGAACGTGTTGAATGAATATACAAATGGCTTAATTGTTTGTGGCGAAATCGATAAACCCACCTTTGCTAAAGCCATCACTATGCTAGCTGCAAAGCTACAGTATCCAATTATTGCGGATCCTTTATCGCAGCTGCGAAGTGGAAAACACGAGTTTGTACATATTATAGATAGCTATGATACATTTTTAAGAAATGAGGATGCCGTAAGTCATTTAGCACCAGATGTAATTATTCGCTTTGGTGCGATGCCTATCTCAAAAGCATTTTCATTATTTATGAAAAAGAATGAACAAGTCCCTCAATTTGTGGTTGATGGCGGGGAAGGATGGAGAGACCCATCCTTATTAACGACAAACATGGTTTATTGTGATGAAGTAGAATTTTGTGAATCTCTTCTCCCTCATTTAAATGAAAACCAGGATACAATGTTTGTTGAAAAGTGGCAACAAATGAATGAGATAACAAAAGCAGCTTTGTTCCGTGTAAAGGAAAATGATTCCCTCAGTGAGGGTCGTTTATTTTTTGAATTAGTAGAATTGCTGCCAGATGGAGCTACCTTGTTTGTTGGTAATTCCATGCCGATACGTGATGTGGATACTTTTTTCTATAATAATCAAAAGTCCATTAGAATCATGGCAAATCGCGGTGCAAACGGTATTGATGGAGTCATTTCATCTGCTCTAGGTGCTGGCACCGTTCACAAGCCTATGTATTTAGTACTTGGAGATTTGACTTTTTTCCATGATTTAAACGGACTAATTGCTTCTAAGTTATATCATATTGATCTTCGTGTCATTGTGATTAATAACAATGGTGGTGGGATTTTTAGCTTCCTTCCTCAAGCTAGTCATCCGAAGCATTTTGAACGACTATTTGGTACTCCTTTAGACCTTGATTTTGAACCAGTTGTTTCTATGTACGGTGGGACATTTAGCCGAGTTTCTTCGTGGATGGAGCTTAATTCCTCCTTTGAGCAAACTTTGGCGAAAGATGGATTATCGGTTATTGAAGTTCCGACAAAAAGAGATGAAAACCTACAAGAGCATCGATATTTGTGGGATTATGTTTCCCGGGAAATTAGTCGGAATTTGCGTGGCGAAAGCTGATGAATATTGAGATTAATGGGGTAGACTACCATGTCGAAGTTTCAGGAGAAGGTTTTCCAGTTGTTTTACTTCATGGATTTACCGGTGACATCTCTACTTGGGCGGAATGTGAAGAGGAGTTAAAGAAAAACTCGAGAATCATCAAAATAGATCTTGTTGGACATGGAAGATCGTCATCCCTGGATTCAATTGAACGTTATGAAATGAAGTCAGTGGTAGCGGATTTACGTTATATTTTACAATATTTAAATATAGATCAAGCAGATGTGGTTGGATACTCGATGGGAGGTCGAGTGGCACTTGCATTTGCGTTGATGAATCCAACTTTTGTACGTAGGCTCGTACTCGAAAGTGCTTCTCCAGGACTCGTAACGAAGGAAGATAGAAGTAGTCGAAGAGAACAGGATCAACAGTTGGCCAATAAAATCAAACAAAATGGAATAGACTGGTTTGTCGAATATTGGGGCAATATCCCATTATTCGAAAGTCAAAAAAAATTACCATCACGAATTAGACAACGAATAAAAGAGCAAAGAAAGCAAAACTCTATTAAAGGATTGGCAAATAGCTTAATTGGAATGGGAACAGGGTCACAACCCAGCTATTGGGAAAAACTAAATGAGTACTCAGGTGAAGTATTATTGCTTACGGGATCCATGGACAAGAAATTTGTCATCATTGCTGAAAAGATGCTGAAATATCTAAAAAACAGTCAGTGGGTAAATATTGATGGGTGTGGTCATGCAATACATGTGGAACAACCTGAAAAATTTGGTACAATAGTAAGTGGGTTTTTGTCGAATAAATCCGATTCTTAATTAAAGGAGGAAAACACATTGACAGTTGAGTGGGTATCTCAAAGAAATTACGAAGATATTCTGTATGAAACATATAATGGAATCGCAAAGATTACCATCAATCGTCCAGAAGTGCGAAATGCATTTCGTCCTAAGACGGTAATGGAATTAATTGATGCGTTTGCTTATGCACGTGACGACCGCAATGTAGGGGTAATCGTCTTAACAGGAGCTGGAGACCAAGCGTTCTGTTCAGGAGGAGATCAAAAAGTACGCGGACATGGTGGATACGTTGGAGAAGACGAAATCCCTCGTTTAAACGTTCTTGATCTTCAACGCTTGATTCGTGTTATTCCTAAGCCAGTTGTTGCGATGGTAAAGGGATATGCAATTGGTGGAGGACATGTTTTACATATCGTTTGTGATTTAACTATAGCTGCTGATAATGCTATCTTCGGACAAACAGGTCCTAAAGTGGGTAGCTTTGATGCTGGATATGGCTCAGGATATTTAGCAAGAATTGTTGGACATAAAAAAGCACGAGAAATTTGGTATTTATGCCGCCAATACAATGCTCAAGAAGCACTTGATATGGGGCTAGTAAATACAGTTGTTCCTCTTGAGCAAGTAGAGGAAGAAACGATTAAATGGTGTGAGGAAATGCTTGATAAGAGCCCAACTGCTCTTCGTTTCTTGAAAGCAGCATTTAATGCAGATACAGATGGATTAGCTGGAATTCAACAGTTTGCTGGAGATGCAACTCTCCTATATTACACAACGGATGAAGCAAAGGAAGGGCGCGATGCGTTTAAAGAAAAACGCAAGCCAGACTTCGGTCAATTCCCTCGTTTTCCTTAATAGGTTAGAAAGAAGATGCTTGGCTTATACACAGCCAGGCTCTTTTTTTTGAAAAATATCTTGTAAAACAACTTATAATTATTGTATATTCAAATAATCAGATATACAAATAAAAGGATAAGAAGGGTGAACATGTTAAGTGATAAAAGATTTTCTAATTATTCGTTAAGTAGTATTCCAAAGGATGTACTGTCTGGCCTTATTGTTGGTGTCATCGCTATTCCACTTGGAATGGCCTTTGCCATTGCCTCAGGAGTAAAACCGGAATATGGTATAGTTTCAACCATTGTAGGTGGAATCCTTATCTCCTTGTTAGGAGGATCTAAATTTCAAATAGGGGGTCCAACTGGGGCTTTTATTCCCATCCTATTTGGAATCGTTATGACTTACGGATATGAAAATCTATTAATTGCAGGTTTTTTAGCTGGTATTATGCTCCTTCTTATGGGGATCTTTAAAATCGGTTCACTTATCAAATACATTCCTAGACCCGTGACTATTGGTTTTACATCGGGAATCGCTGTTACTATTTTTTCAGGACAAATGGCAAGTTTTCTCGGACTTGTAGGAATTCAAAAGCATGAAGAATTAATTAGTAATTTACTAGATATTGTTACACATTTTCATTCAACGAATCTTTATAGTGTATTAACTGCGGTTGTATGCTTACTAATCATCGTACTTTCACCGAGGTTAGCCCCTAAGATTCCAGGTCCAATACTGGGCTTGATCGTATCAACCTTGGTAGCAACGTGGTTTTATCCTGGGCAGGTTGAAACGATTGGTTCTGCATACGGTGCTATCCCGAACTCATTACCAAGCATACATTTGCCAAACGTAAGTATCGAAATGATCCTTACTCTATTAAAACCTGCCTTTGTTATTGCCATGCTCGGAGGAATAGAATCGTTGCTCTCGGCAGTTGTGGCAGATGGCATGACAAACACCCGACACAACAGCAATAAAGAATTAATCGGACAAGGAATTGCAAATATGGTTACTCCACTATTCGGAGGCATTCCGGTAACAGGGGCTATTGCAAGAACAGCTACCAATATTAAAAATGGAGCAGTTTCTCCTTTATCTGGAATCATACATGGGGTTGTCGTTTTACTAGTTTTGTTGTTTTTTTCACCATATGCTTCCTATATTCCACTCGCTAGTATGGCACCGATATTAATGGTGGTTGCATGGAATATGAGTGAAAGGAAGGTATTTGCTCATATTCTAAAAACAAGATCTACTGACTCCATCGTTCTGGTAGTTACCTTTTTACTAACTGTTTTTGTTAATTTAACGACGGCTGTTGAAATCGGATTAATATTGGCCGCTATCTTATTTACAAAAAGAATGAGTGATCTAGTCACGACTGCGAAAGCATTGCCTAATTTAAATCATAAGCATGCAAAAGTAGAAAATCATGTTGTGACGGATACACATGATTGCCCGCAAATTAGCATCTATAATGTAGGAGGTCCCCTCTTTTTTGGGGCAGCTCAAACCTTTGAATTTTCAATCATGGATACGATTCACTTTCGACCTAGTATATTATTGTTACGAATGAGTAGGGTGCCTCTTATGGATACAACGGGGGAAGCAAATTTAGCTAGTATTGTGTCTCATTTTTCAAAAAATGGTATAGTTATCATATCAGGAATAAACGAGCAGCCAAAAAATGTATTAATGCGAACGGGTCTATATGACAAAATTGGTCACGAACACTTTTTTGAGCACACTGGGGAAGCGATTGAATTTGCGTTAAAACAGGTGGACAAAAATAAGTGTTTAGGGTGTAGACACTTTGCTTTCAGAGAGTGTACCAAACTATCAAAAGCCGAATCTACTGAAGGGAAAGTACTACAGCCTACTGCCTTCTAGTAATGAAACAAGGAAGTGAAATGATTGAATTTAGAAATGCAACAGTTTAAAGCAGAGTTTTTTAAGGCTTTGGCTCATCCATTAAGAATACGCATTCTAGAACTGTTAGCCGAAGGGGATAAGAATGTAAATGAAATTCAAACCCTCATCGGCAGCGAGGGATCATCTGTTTCGCAGCAATTAACGATTTTACGAGCCAAAAATATTGTGTCAGGAACAAAGGAAGGCAATAAAGTCATTTACACGTTAAAGGATCCGATGATCATCGAATTATTAGCGGTTGCGCGCCAAATATTTAACAATCATCTTGTCGATACAATAACCATTTTAGACCGTTTCACTGACAAGGAAGAAGAAGGGAACATCGTGCCGAAGAATTAAGTTCTTCGGCTTTATTTATGTTGTACTTCAGCATGTACATTGAAAAAAATAAAACAATTTGATAACGTGAGTAGGAAGAGGGTGAAAAAATTGTCATTAGAAGTCATGCCGAATTTTCTTAAAAAGAGAGCATTTTTGACACCTAGTCGAACGGCGTTGGTATTTGAAGATAAACGCTACACATTTCAACAGCTATATGCCGAATGTGTCGATGTAGCAGGTCGAATGCATGCATATGGAATGAAACAGGGGCAATACGTTGCACTGTTATTATCGAATCATTCCGAAAGTGTCGTTATATTGTTATCATTACAGCTACTTGGTATAAAAGCGGTCTTGCTTAACACAAGATTAACTCCAGAAGAACTGAATTATCAGCTGATGGATTCAAACTCAGCATGTTTAATTACGGAATCAATGTTCGAAGAAAAAGCAAAACAATTAGATGTACGTGTCGTCTACAAAAATGAGTTGTTTCAAACACCATTTATTCAGCCACTTCTTGTTAATGAAGTAGCTTTAGGTGAGGTTTGCTCACTTATGTACACTTCCGGAACGACTGGTTCTCCTAAAGGGGTAATGCAAACGTATGGAAACCATTGGTGGAGTGCAGTCGGTTCAAGCTTAAATCTTGGATTGCAAGATAGCGATGGGTGGCTATGTGCAGTTCCCCTTTTTCATATCAGTGGCTATTCCATTTTAATGAGAAGTGTAATTTATGGAATAAAGATGGTGTTGCACGAGAGCTTTGACGTGGAAAAAACGTTACAAGATATAAATTCTGAGAAAGTAACAACGATGTCTGTTGTAAGTACGATGCTTTCACGAATACTAGATCACTTGGATAGCCAGTTACCAAGTCATTTTCGCTGTATGCTTTTAGGAGGAGGACCGGCTTCTCTTTCTCTATTAGAAAGATGTGTGCAGCTAGAAGTTCCTGTTTATCAAACGTACGGTATGACCGAAACGTCCTCTCAATTTGTAACTTTATCTCCTGAATATAGCTTGAGCAAATTAGGTTCGGCAGGAAAGGCACTTTTTCCATCGCAATTAAAAATTGTTGATTCTGATGGTTTGGAACTGCAGCATTTGCAATCTGGAGAGATCTTTGTAAAAGGTCCGAATGTCACGAAAGGGTATTTGAATAAAAAGGGTTCGCACCTAAAGGATGGATGGTTTGCAACTGGGGATATAGGATTTGTCGATGAAGAAGGTTTCTTATACGTCCAAGATCGCCGTTCAGACTTGATTATCTCAGGTGGAGAAAATATTTATCCTGCGGAAATCGAAGGTGTTTTACAAGGACATCCTGCTATTCAAGAGGCGGGGGTTATCGGTGTAGAAGATCAGGAATGGGGACAAGTACCGGTAGCCTTTGTTGTTGTTAGGAATACATCTATAACAGAAGAAGAAATCATACAATATTGTTCTTCCAAGTTAGCGAAATACAAGGTTCCTAAAAGGGTTATGATCGTTGACCTGCTACCAAGAAATGCGTCTAATAAGCTTCTAAGAAGAAGTTTGAAAGAATGGGTAAAAGGCGGAGGCGCGAATGAGAATTGAGAGAATTAAGCTATCTGTTATCTCAATGAAACTAAAGACTCCGTTTACCACTCATTTAGGTACGGTGCATGAACGGGAAGGGATTGTAATAGAGGCAATCGATCGGGAGGGAGTGTCTGGGTTTGGGGAGGTAGTTGCCTTTTCTTCTCCATGGTATACGGAAGAGACCGTCCAAACCTCCTTACATATGCTAAAAGAATTTTTTATCCCGTTGCTCTTCAATAGTCGCATTGAGCATCCGAGTGAGGTCACTCCGGTTTTTAACAAACTCCGGAGAAACTTTATGGCCAAAGCAGGTCTTGAGATGGCTATTTGGGATCTATTTGCAAAGGAAGGAGATCAGTCATTGTCAAGCCTGCTTGGAGGAACTCAAGATAGAATTCCATCAGGAGTGGTGGTTGGGGCTAAGTCGATGAAAGAGACGCTTTTGCAAATTGAAAGAAATCTTGAGAACGGCTACAAGCGTGTGAAGGTAAAAATTTCTCCACAAAATGATTACGATTATATCCACTCAATCAGAACTCATTTTCCCCATGTTCAATTAATGGCCGATGCAAATTCTGCCTACACATTAAAGGATATCAATCGATTAAAAGCACTTGATGAGTTTGGATTGCTGATGATCGAACAACCATTAGGGTACGATGATATTGTCGAGCATGCAAAGCTACAATCCGTGCTCGAAACACCGATTTGCTTAGATGAGAGTATTGTAACTTTTGACGATGCCAAGAAAGCAATTGAGCTTGGTAGCTGCCAGGTAATAAATATAAAAGCTGGTAGAGTAGGCGGTATTCAAACGGTAAAGGACATTCATGATTATTGCTTGGAAAATGGAGTACCCGTCTGGTGTGGGGGAATGCTGGAATTTGGTATCTCTAGAGCACATAACATCTCTATTGCTTCTCTCCCTAATTTCACGATTGCCGGAGATATTTCGGCAAGCAGCCGATACTGGGATGAGGACATCACCTCTCCTGAAGTGATTGTCCGTAATGGAATGATTGATGTTCCTAGGAGTCCTGGAATTGGGTTTGAGATGAATCGTAAAAGGTTGAAAGATGTAACGATATTTGAGGAAAGTTTTACGAAATAATGATTAGAAAAAATCGTGCCCTCATTTGGTCTCACACCAAATATCGGGAACGATTTTTTTTTAAAAGATAAGAAAGATATGTTTGTACTTTGAATTATGACTTCGTTTCTTCTGGTGGTTTTTGCTGTAGATATCTTTTGTCATTCATAAATAATGTCCAGAAATAAAAGAAACCTGGGAATAGAATGGCAAAACCTGCTATATAGGTTGCGAAAATAGCACGGAATGAATTCGGATCTGTAAAGGCGTTCTGAATGGTCACCTCTGGGTAAACAATGTAAGGCAAGTGTGCTTGTCCATAAACGAGACTGGCGAGTAAGTATTGAATAGTAATCGCAATTACAGTGAGACGAGGCATTCCCTTTGGTCCCCCTGTGACAGAAGGTAAAAACAAACCAAGTCCACCAATGACAAAAAATACAACCGATGTTATTAAAAACGCCAGATTATCCATCATTTTTTCGTAAAGCCAAGGTGCTTCTGTTCGGAGCGTGAACATAATGAGAACGGCCATTGCTAGAGAGATAGGCCCTAGAATAATCGCATCTCTTCGATATACAGCATAGGCCTCATATTCTTCTGCTGTTTTTGAATAGTCCGCAAGCAATAAGGATGATAAAAATAAAGTGGAACTTATTGCGAATCCAATAAACGCGTATTCATTTGCACTGGTAAAAAGCTTTATAAGATCAAGTGTTTGACGGCCATCTGAAAAATCAATATAGTTTCCATGGGTAATCGGGAGTACGCTGATGAGTAATCCAGGAATGAGTATCCCGGTAATTCCAGAGATATATGTTAGTGGTTTTCGATATTCAGATGCAATATTTGAGAAAACGAGAAACGCACTTCGTAAGGCGAGCAAAAGCAAGATCATACTGCCTGGAATAAGTAATACGGTCCCGAGCGTATACGCTGCGGATGGAAATAAACTGTACACAGCAACAACAAGAGCAACAATAAATGTGTTGGTAACTTCCCATGTGGGGGACAGATATCGGTTAGCGATGTTAGTAGCCTTAGTCTGCGTTCTATTGAAGTAAAGCATAGACCAAAATCCGGCACCAAAGTCCATGGTTGCCATAACAGCATAGATGAATACGAAACCCCATAACACAGTAATGGCTAGTAATGCATCAGTCATCTATTTTCACTCCTCCATTAAAATGGTGCGTCGTTACGTATTGGATCCATATAGTGGTACACCTTTTTGTTCGGCTCGATGTAAATCATCAGCAACGGTGTTCTTTCTAAAATAATATAAAAGGACAAATACAACAGAAACTCCTAGAATGATGTATACAGCTGCAAATGCTAGAAACAATACGCCTAAGTTTGTCGCTGTTGTAGCCGAATCTGCCGTTGACAGCACGCGATAAATCGTCCAAGGTTGTCTTCCAGTACAAGCAAAAATCCATCCAAATTCAATCGCAAGCACTGCTAAAGGGCCAGAGGCAATAAAGGTCGAAAGAATCCAACGAGGATATCTGTCTTTTTTCAAAAATTTCATCCAAAGTAAAGCGAGTAGAGGTAATAAGATTAATAAAGATCCAATGCCTACCATTCCATTGAAAAGGGTGTGAACAAAAAGCGGTGGCCATTCTTCTTCTGGCCATTCTTTAAGTCCCTTAACGACAGTATCAAAGCTATTTCCCGCTAAAAAGCTAAGTGCCCAAGGAATATGAATAGCGTACTTAACCTCTTCGGTTTCACGGTCAGTAAATCCTCCGATGACGAGAGGGGCATAAGATTGAGTTTCAAATAATCCTTCTGCTGCAGCAAGCTTTTCAGGTTGATATTCATGCAAATATTGAGCGGATTCATGTCCGTTTATGGCGGTTAATAGAGAAAATATTCCTCCAACAATGAGACTAAGTGTTAATGCTTTTTTGTGAAAATGGTAGATGCGTGTATTAAATTCAGTTCGCCATAGTTTATACGCTGATACGGACGCAATCACAAATGCACCCGTTGTATAAGCAGATAAAGCGACATGTCCAGCTGTGACAATAAAGCTTGGGTTAAAAAATGCTGCCCATGGATCAACATCGGTTATGACACCGTTTTCGATTCGAAATCCAGTGGGTGTCCCTTCCCAAGCGTGTACATTTGTTATGAGAACGGCAGAAGCTAAAGCACCAATCGCAACAAGTACCAGGCTTGTGATTCGAGCCCAAGGAGGAATACGCTCAGCAGCATATACATAAATGGACATAAATAGAGCTTCAATAAAAAAAGCATAGATTTCGATTTGGAAGGGAAGGGCCATGACGACACCGATGACTTCCATAAAGCCTGGCCATAGTAGAGATAGCTGAACTCCAGCGATTGTACCTGTTGGAATCCCAACACCTAGAAGTACGGCAAAAGCTTTTGTCCAGCGCTTAGCCATAACTACGTACTCTTGGTCTTTTGTTTTTTGGTACATGAGCTCAGCCGTAAGCATCATAAAAGGCAAGCCTACCCCGATTGTTGCAAAAATAATATGAAAACCCATAGTAGTTCCAAATAACGAGCGTGCAATTAGTAAATCATCCATAAAATTCTCCCTTTCAATATACTCACCAAGTTATTCTTTTCTAATTAAAAATAAATATGTAATCTTTTCCTATTTTTACAAGAAATAAGGCGATTTAGTGGCAGATATTGAATGGGGGAAATCTAAAGGTGGGCGAATCGAATTCTAAGATGGAATCGCAAATATAATTTGAGAATCGCAAATAAAATTTGGAAATCGGGAATCGCAAATAAACTTTGGGAATCGCAAATAAAATCTTGGAATCGCAAATAAATTTTGGGGATCGCAAATAAAATCTTGGAATCGCAAATAAATTTAGGGAATCGCAAATAAAATCTTGGAATCGCAAATAAATTTTGGGAATCGCAAATAAAATCTGAGAATCGCAAATAAATTTTGAGAATCGCAAAAAAGTCTAGCAAATCTACTGAGAAGAACCATATGAGAAACCAAAATACAATAGAATTAAGACATTCCAAAGCTGTTTTAAAGAAAAGTGCCATCAAATTCATTTAAATAGATTAAAAATGGATCTAAAAACAACAAAAAGCCCCTCGAAAAACGAGGGGGCTGACTTACACTATTCGTTTAAAGCTGTTTGCAATGCTTTGATATTATCTTTCATGATGGTAAAATACGTGCGTTCTTCTTTTACATCTTCATCCGTTAAGGTTGATAGATTATGAAGGATTAGTGGTTCTGCACCGATTTCCTTTTGAACAATTTCAGTTAGCTTTGAGCTTACATTTTGTTCGAAGAAAATATAATGTAGATCATGTTCCTCGGCTTCAGCGATAATATTTTCAAGCTCCTTTTGAGTAGGCTCATTTGTGGAGGCTAAACCTGATACGCTGATTTGCTCAAGTCCGTAACGTTCAGACCAATAACCGAATGCAGCGTGGGACACTAAAAATTCCTTGTGTTTTGCCGTGCTAGTTACATCAGTAAATTCGTCATTTAATTGCTGCAATTCTTTTTCTAGTGCTGTGAAGTTCTCTTCGATTTGCTCTTTATGATCTGGTAATTTTTCAAGAAGTTGTTCTTTAATTTCTTCTGCTAAGCTAATGGCATAAACTGGGTCAAGCCATACGTGAGGATCTACATCACCGTGGTTATGTTCATCCTCTTCTTCATGAGCATGTTCTTCTTCGGTTTCTTCTGCATGCTCTTCTGCCGTTTCTTCATGAGCATGTTCTTCTTCGGTTTCTTCTGCATGCTCTTCTGCCGTTTCTTCATGAGCATGTTCTTCTTCAGTTTCTTCTGCATGCTCCTCAAATGTGAGATGTTCAGCAGTTGCTACTAACGTGACGTTTTCATTTTTTAATGCTTCTTCTGCCTTTGAAACGAAACCTTCTAAACCTAGGCCAATGTAAAAGAAAAGGTCAGATTCTGCAAGATCGATCATATCCTTTTGAGATGGCTCATAAGAGTGTTCATCTGCACCATTAGGATAAATGGATTTGACATTTACTAAATCTCCACCAATACGTTCTGTGAAGTACTGTAATGGATAAACGGTTGTATAGATTGATAGTTTATCGTTTTCTTGACTGGTATCCGATGATTCTCCCTGGCAACCTGCAAGAAATGTGGCAATGAGTATCATAAAAATAAATGCTGTATATTTACGAAACATACTTACTCTCCTCTCGATTATGGATAAAACGTAATTATTTCGATTTAAAGTGTATAAGAATTGATGTAATTTTGTATTTTAATAGATAATCCGAAACGGTTACGATTTACATTAGTTATATTACCTAATAGTAGAGAATTATGCAACCATAAAAATTGTCTAGTTTTGCAATTATCTTGTATTATAGTCATAAGTACAAAAAAGGGGGTACCAGGATGAGATTGTTAGATGAAATTTTAGAGTATAATCAACAGTTTGTTGAAGAAAAACGGTATGAGGAATTTACAACAACAAAATTCCCGAACAAACGACTAGTTATTTTAACTTGTATGGACACAAGATTACTAGAGCTTTTACCAAAAGCGATGAACGTGTCAAATGGGGATGTAAAACTCATAAAAAATGCTGGTGCACTAGTTACGCATCCGTTTGGAAGTATTATGAGAAGTTTACTTGTAGCTGTGTATCAGTTGCAGGCAGATGAGGTTTTGGTCATTGGTCATTATGATTGTGGAATGAGTGGAATGAAGGCTGATGTAGTCATCGAAAGCATGAAAGAGCGGGGAATTACACAAGAGACGCTTGATATGCTAAACTACTCTGGCATTAACGTCTCTGAATGGATGCATGGATTTGACAATGTTTCTGATAGCGTGAAGCACAGTGTGGACATGATCAAGAAGCACCCTCTGCTTCCAAAAGGAGTTCCTGTACATGGACTTGTCATTGACCCTGAAACAGGTAGACTAGACGCTGTTGAAAATGGGTATGAGAGCATCTAGTTCTTTCTTTCCTTTTTTTCGGGAACATAATCAAACCCACCTGGATGAAAAGGATGACATTTTAATATTCGCTTCATTGTTAAGTAGCCACCTTTTATCGGTCCAAATCTTTCGATGGCCTCTAATCCATAGTGTGAGCAAGTTGGATAGAAGCGACAGCTTGGTGGCTTGAGCGGAGATAGGGCAATTTGATAGAAACGGATAAAGGCAATCAACGCCTTTTTTAACATGTAAATCTCTCACTTTCCTCTTCCTATTTACGAACAACATAACATAGATAGGGAAATTAGTCTAAAAAATGGCATCCGGTTAAGTAGAGATAATGCGTAATAATTGTTGTATACTGATAAAAGAAATTGAATGAATAGGAGTGGAACATATGCCTTCTGTAGAAAGCTTTGAACTAGATCATAATGCAGTGAAAGCCCCATATGTAAGACATTGTGGAGTACATAAAGTGGGGAGTGATGGAGTTGTTAATAAATTTGATATTCGATTCTGTCAGCCGAATAAGCAAGCAATGAAGCCAGATGTTATTCATACATTGGAACACTTATTAGCATTTAACCTGCGTGAGCATGCTGAAAAATACAGCCATTTTGATATTATTGATATTTCTCCAATGGGATGTCAAACAGGTTATTATCTAGTGGTGAGTGGGGAGCCTTCGGTAGAAGAAATTATTGATCTATTAGAGGATACGATGAAATCAGCGGTGGAAATCGTTGAGATTCCTGCAGCTAATGAAACACAATGTGGTCAAGCGAAGCTTCATGACCTTGAGGGAGCTAAACGTTTAATGCGTTTTTGGCTTGAACAATCAAAAGAAGATTTGAAACAGGTATTTGCTTAAAAGTTTAGCCGAGCATTTTTGCTCGGCTATTTTTTATAGAATGGGAGACAAAAGCCTTGATACAGATTCCTTTAGACGGATCTTCACAGGTCTTTTCAAATAATTTTCAAGAGTTAGCTCCGTTGAGGACTTCATATCCTCAGAAAATTGATCCATTAGTATGTTGGAAAATTCTCTGTTATAGATAAATGCATTCACTTCAAAATTCAGTCGGAAGCTTCGTACATCAATATTTGCTGTCCCAACAGAAGCAATTTCATTATCCACGACAATGGATTTCGAATGGATAAATCCTTTTTCATAAATATAAATTTTTGCCCCAGCTTTCAGCATTTCTCCAACATAAAAATAGGTAGCCCAATAGACAAACATATGATCTGGCTTATTTGGGATCATAATTTTTACATCGACTCCACATAAAGAAGCGATTCTTAATGCATCTAAAAGACTCGTGTCAGGAATAAAGTATGGTGTTTGAATAAAAATGGTTTCTTTTGCTAAAGAAATCATTTTTATATACCCGTTTTTTATTTGTTCCCACTCTGAGTCAGGTCCGCTTGTGACAATTTGTAGGCCCACATCCCCGCTACTTCTTGGTTGTTGGAAGTATCGAGGGGAATAATTAATATCGTGCCGGTAGGAAGCTTGGTTCCAATCGAGAATAAACCTAGTTTGTATAGGGTGTACTGCTTCACCGACAATCCGAACATGTGTATCACGCCAGTATCCGAACCTTTTATTTAATCCTAGATACTCATCTCCCACATTAAATCCGCCAACATAACCGATTTTTCCATCAATGATAGCAAGCTTACGATGATTACGATAATTTAATCGCAAATTTATTAAAGGTAGTTTTGAAGGGAAGAAGGCTTCTACCTCTCCTCCAGCTTGGCGCAACTCCTTGAAAAATGACTTTCTTAATGATCGAGAGCCTAGCTCATCGTATAGAACCCGAACCTTTACTCCAGTACGTGCCTTTTGTGATAATACCTTCATTAACCTTCTGCCGAGTTCGTCGTTTTTGATGATATAGTACTGCAAATGGATATGATCTTGAGCGTGCTCTATATCATGGAAGAGAGAGTGAAATTTTTCTTTGCCATCAGTAAAAATTTGAATGTCGTTATGACGAGAAAACATGGCAGCATTATTAATTAAGTGCATATGAATGAGGTCACGACTTTTTTCCTCGGTTGAATTTTGGAAAGGAAAGCTTCTTTGATTCAATTGTGTAATTTGCTCTTCGATTAAAGGCTCTATTCCTACTTTGTCACGATCTTCCCAATAAAACATTTTCTTTCTGCTCAAATTCTGTCCGAAAAGTAAATACATGATAAAGCCGAGTACAGGAATGAAAAATAGTACTAAAATCCAAGCCCAGGTGGCACTAGGATCTCTTCTTTCTAAAAAAATGACAATGATAGCAAGTAAAATGTTAAGGAAGAAAATAATTCCAACAAAAATAGAAAGTATATTCACCAAGATACCCTCACTCTTCTTTTTTTTGATCGCTTTCTTTATGTATATTTGGGTTATCCTCAAGTGAATCAACGGTATGTTTATATGAATAGGCCTTTGAAGTTGTGACAACCGATAAAAGTAAGACAATACCTACAATTATGAGACAAATAATTAGAACAGTTATCATATTATTCCTCCTTTCTCCCATTCTATTTTAGCATGTGTGATTAAGAACTTTAATTATTTGTCACTTGGCCAAACGTTTTAACTTGTCCATTCTGGGTAATATAACAATGGGAGTAACGGCATGGATAAGAAATTATAGGAGGAGATCATATGGATAATAAACTACATGATGTGTTGAACAGCCAAATCTCTAACTGGAGCGTGTTATTTGTTAAGCTACATAATTTTCATTGGTATATTAAAGGGAAAGACTTTTTTACACTGCATACAAAATTTGAAGAGTTTTATAACGAAGCAGCTATTCATATTGACGAATTAGCCGAAAGACTCCTATCAATTGGTGGAGAGCCCATTGCTACTATGAAGGAGTACTTAGAGAAATCGAGCATCAAAGAGTCTACAGGAAGTGAAACAGCAATTGAAATGGTTCAAAGTATATCAAATGATTTCTCAATGTTAATTGAAGAACTAAAAAGCGGAATGTCACTAGCTGAAGAGATGGACGACGAGGCAACAGGTGACATGTTCCTAGCAATTCATTCAACACTAGAAAAACATGTATGGATGTTAAAAGCCTACCTCGGTGAATCAGTATAATCAATCATAAAAGAACAACTCTTGAATAGGGTTGTTTTTTTATTTGTACAAAAAATTCACAATTTATTTAAAAATCGCATTCTCTAAAACGGCAATATTTTCAAAATTGTGATATTATTTATCATATCATGTCACAAAACATAACATTATGGTTCGGTTTGAGAGGAGAATGAATGAATATGGTCAGTACTCAAGAGAAAAATTTAAATGTATCCGTGCTGATGAATGAGTTAAAGCAGGAAAATAGTAAGATGGAAGGTGTCATGCAAAATATTAAAGACATTTCCATGAAATCCAATATATTAGCATTAAATTCAGGAATTGAGGCAGCAAGAGCAGGGGAGGCAGGACGAGCATTTTCAGTCGTTGCGAAGGAGATTAAAAAGTTTGCTCAAGACTGCTTAGATTCTAGCAAAGCAAGTGAGAGTATTATCAAAAGTATTCAAACGAAGGCAAATAATATTATTGCGTTAAGAACGGTGGATATTGCCTTTGATACGATTGATAAAATTGATCGGAATTTATTTGAAAGAAATTGTGACGTTCAGGCATGGGCAACCTTCGATGCCATTAAAGAATGTTTAACTCAGCCTACCTCTGATTCGAAAAAGACAGCGGAAGCATTCATGAAAAATATATATAACATTTATGAAGTGTATTTCGATTTGTTCGTTATTGATTTATCGGGAGAAATTCTTGTTGCTGCGCAAAATCAAAGCCAAGTAGGGCGAAATATGAGTGACCGGGAGTGGTTTCAAGAAACGGTAAAAACAAACGATGTGTACGTCACAGATATGTACTATTCTTCCGTTGTTGAGGGGTATACAATGGGGTATTCTAGTCCTGTTCGAAATGATGTGGGAGAAGTCATAGGCGTATTTACCACCCGATTTAACTGGGAGTACATTTATGACATTATTGACCGGGTTCAAACAGATGAAAAAAGCAAGATCTATGCGATCAATTCAGAAGGTTATGTTATCGCTTCTAAGGACCGTACAGAAATTTTAAAAACAAAGCTCACTCATTTAAAAGCTGTCCAGAATATTTTATCAGGAAGAGAAACTCGAGGGTATACGATTGAGGATAATCAAATTTTCGCATACTCGTTAACTGAAGGATATAATGCCTATAAAGGTAAAGGTTGGTCAGTTATTGTTGCAGAATCTATATAGAGTAAAATAAAGGAAGCTGACTAGTTATAGTCAGCTTCTGTATATGTGCTTTCGTTTTCTTCTATGTACCGTTAGTGAAAGTTCCGTTGTTGGAAGTTAGGGATTTTCCGTTGGCCGTATTCTTCTTGAGCAAATTTCCCTTTCAATCCTTCAATTAGATAGACACCAACTAAATCGTACAACTCCTGCTTATCGAGATCTTTAATGATATTAAGCAAATCCTCTTGAGTTAACTCCTCTAAAAAGGCAAAAGCAAGCATATCAATATCTTCTTCATCACCTGTTAACTTGTGCCGATAAAACTCATATATTTCATCTACAAGCTTCACGTTCTTCACCTCCCTTATTTTTATTATAAAGGTATTGTTATCATTATACTTCAGCAATACCCGTAAATATGTAAACTATTCTTTAATTTTCTTCAATAAGGTGTTGGGAAAAAGGGAATAAATCATTTCCTTGTGCAAATTATAATAAAAAAGGGAGTGTGAGCCATGAATAATGATAAAAAGACATACTATATTACGGTTAGTACAGGAGAAATCTCACAAAGCGGAACGAGCTCTCCTTGGAATTTTAAAATTGAAGCTACAGATGAAGAGATCATTCAGCTTCGTGAATATTTTGATCAAAATCATGCAAATGACTGGGAAAACTTTTTCCGTGCACACGTTCCATATGTTCAATATCATCATGACAGAGAAAATGATGCCTATGATTCGGTTACAGTTCAAGTGTATAACATGATCTATAATCTCGGGGACGAAGAAGCTAAAAAGCATATTGAGTCTATGGGCATATTAAACAACAAACCGCTTACGTAATACGAAAGCGGTTTGTCTATTTTACATCTCCATTTCAGTAGCAGTATCTAAAACTTCTTTTGGAATGGTAATCGTATTTACTTCATTAAATTTGTTGTATGTTCCTTTTATGTCTTGAATCATGTGTACAGTTTCACCTTCTGCTGAGATTTCCATATCCATATATACATCGGTCTTTACAGGATAAAACGTTTCTTTATCAATATGGTACACAAATTTGGCATCATTAATTTTCATCGCATCAAAAATTGCAGGGTCGGCAGTCAGCTCAGCTGGCATTCCTTCCATGGCCGCCTCTTTAATAAATTCACTAAGATCTTCCCCAGAAGCCTGTAAAGTTAAGATGTAATTCTTATTATCTTGTTCAAAAGAAAAATCACTTACAAAATCCTTTAGTTTTTTTAGTTCTTCCGCAGGATTTGTTTGTTGGTCGGATAGTTGTAGTAATTGATCAGACATCTCGCTTGGGAACTTCATCCAAGTATTGGTGGATGGATCTGACATAAACATTCCGTCCTTTGAAAAGTATGCTTCTGTTGCAAAGCTTTCAGAAGTACCTCCCATTGTCATGTTCATTTTTTGGTAAAACGCCATTGGTTCTGTAACAACATCCATCGTAATGGAAGATTGAATCTTCATCGCTTCTTCTTGTGCTGCGGTTATCTCCTGGCTCAAGTCCATGTCAACGGAGAAACTTTGTAGTTCCTCCGAGGCTTTCAACGACTTCTCAAACACTTGCTCAAGAGTTAATTCTGAATTTGTTTCTTTGCTACTACTCTCCTTTTCATTGTTTCCTGTTGGTGTGGCTGTTTGAGAACACGCTGCAAGTAATAATACTAGTAATAAGGTAACGAATGGTTTCATGAACTTTTTCATTTTATCCCTCCTAAATCTCTTCGACATATATACGATTGGAAAAACAATTGGTTTCAGCTATTATGTAAATAAATAGAAAATTAAGGGTGAAGGGTTCATGGAGATGTTTAGGGACCATTTGGGAGCACAGGTGTTGCTTTCATTTGGAGAAAATAAGTTTGGCACTGTTGTAAAACATGTTCTTATTCTAAGTAAATATAAAAATGGGTGGGTACTAACTAAGCATAAAGAAAGAGGTCTGGAATTTCCTGGTGGGAAAGTGGAACATGGGGAAACGTTAGAGGATGCTGCTACCCGGGAAGTATTCGAAGAGACTGGTGGGTTATTAAATAAGTTAATGAAAATTGGTCATTATGAAGTTCGTAACGATGATGAGAGATTTGTAAAAGCCATCTTCTACGGAGAGATAAAGGAACTGATAAGGAAAGATGACTTTCTAGAAACGGACGGGCCGGTGTTCATTGATGATCCTCACCTTAGTGATCGATTGAGTGATGAATATAGTTTTATTATGAAGGATTCTGTGGTTGAAAAGAGTTTGCATTACATACAAACGCATTTGCTGTAAAAAAGAGGCAAGGATGATCCTTCGCCTCTTTTAATTACTTTTAATCAATTTTCTTTCTAACAGTTCAACCAACTGGTACATGATTGTCGCGAATACGGCTATGACAAGTAAGGAGAGCAGTACAAGGGTGAAATTAAATACTTGAAAACCATAAATAATCATGTAACCCAATCCTCTAGACGAAACGAGGAATTCTCCAACGATGACCCCAACCCATGAAAGTCCAACATTCACCTTAAGTGTTGAAATGATCGTAGGGAAACAAGCTGGAAGTATGGCCTCTTTAAAGCATTGGGATCTGGTAGCACCAAATGTTTGTAGTACCTTAATATAATTGGGATCCACTTCTTTAAAGGCGGTATAAACGACAATGGTCGTGATGATGACAGAGATGATCGCACCCATCGCAATAATAGAAGTCATACTCGGACCGAGTGCAACGATTAAAATTGGACCTAAGGCAACCTTTGGCATGGCATTTAAAATCACTAAATAGGGGTCAAGTACCTTTGACAGGAATGGTGACCACCAAAGAATGGCAGCAAGAATGGTTCCAAGAAGTGTTCCTAAAATAAAACCAAGAACGGTTTCTGATAAGGTGTAGCCTAGGTCTACCATAAGTGTACCATCTTGGATTTTTTTAATGAGTAAATTCCATACTTTTGAAGGTGCACTAAAGATTAATGGGTCAATCCATTGTTTCTTGCTCGCAATCTCCCAGCCTAGGAAAAATACAAAGAAGATGACAAATTGGTAAAAACGAACCCATCTCTTCTCATAGGTGAGCTTTTTAATATAATTGTTATGAAGGAGTTCCACTGGTTGCTTATTATTCAAGGGATTCCAACTCCTTCCATATTTCTTGGAATAGCTGATTATAATTTTCGTGATTTCTAGCTTGAAAAGGAGAGAGTTCTCTTAACTCCTTTGGTACCTCAAACGACTTGTGAATTTGCCCAGGACGAGCAGAAAATAAATAAATTCGATCACTCATGGCGATTGCTTCACCAATATCATGTGTGACAAGGATAGCTGTTTTTCCGAATGATTTTAATGTCTCAGACACAAGATCCTCTAGTCGCAGCTTTGTTTGATAATCTAATGCAGAAAATGGTTCATCTAGCATAAGCAGCTTCGGTTCCGTTACTAAAGTTCTAACTAATGCAACCCTTTGTCTCATTCCACCAGAGAGTTGCTTCGGATATTGTTTTTCATAGCCCTTTAATCCCATTTCTTCAAGAAGAGAAAAGGCATATTCCTTCTTAGCACTGTCTTCAATTCCAAAAATTTTTAAACCAAGCAATATATTTTCCTCGATGGTTTTCCAAGGAAATAAATAATCTTGCTGTAGCATATAACCGATCTTTTTCTTAGATTTGTTAACAGAACGATTCTCAAGCAGGATGGTACCCTCCGTTGGTTGAAATAATCCTGCTATGATTGAAAGTAGGGTTGTTTTTCCGCATCCGCTCGGACCAAGGAAGGAAATGAATTCTCCTTCCTCGACTTCGAGTGATATGTCGGAGAGGGCCGTTGTAGCAGAGGTCTTAGTAAAATACGTGTGATGAATATGTTCTAGCTTCAAAAAGCTCATAGTCGGCCACCTCGAAATTTAATGATTTTATTTCATTACCTCTTCAGCAATTAGGGTATTTACAAGGACACTGTGATCCACTCTTTTCGGTAACTCTCCTGCTTCATCCATAATATTTTGAAGGTTTTCCCACTCTGCTTCGTCAAGCACTGGATTTGTTGCGTAAGAGCCCTGGCTCTTGTATCGGTCAACCACCGTCTCAATTAAAGTTAAGTCGGTATCCTCGAAGTAAGGAGAAATAGCTTCAGCGATATCCTTTGGAGAATTTTCTGCTACCCATTTTTGAGCTTTATAAATAGCTCTTGCGAATTTTTCAACGGTTTCTTTGTTTTCCGTCATATAGCTTTCTTTTGACATAAATGTTGTATATGGTACCATACCTGACTCTGTTCCGAATGAAGCGACAATATGACCTCTTCCTTCCTGCTCAAACACACTCGCAGTTGGCTCGAAAAGCTGGACAAAGTCGCCAGTTCCAGAAGCAAAGGCACTTGAAATATTGGCAAAATCAATATTTTGGATCAGGTTCAGGTCGTTATGTGGATCAATACCGTGCTGTTTTAGAACGAATTCCCCAACCATTTGAGGCATACCGCCTTTTCTTTGACCTAAAAAGGTGGATCCCTTCAGCATATCCCACGAAAAATCATCAATTTTTTCACGAGATACAAGGAAAGTTCCATCTGTTTGTGTTAGTTGGGCAAAGTTGATGACTGGGTCATTTGCTTCTTGAGCATAAACGTAAATAGATGTTTCAGAACCAACAAGAGCAACATCAATACTATTGGATAACAGGGCAGTCATTGTCTTGTCTCCACCTGATGTAGTTGTTAGCTCAACATCTAATCCTTCTTCTTCAAAAAAACCTTTTTCTATGGCAACATATTCAGGTGCATAGAAAATGGAACGGGTTACTTCACCAATGCGTACTTTTTGGACTTCTTCCTTGCTGCAGGCAGCAATCGGTATAATGAGAATGACGACTAGGAACATGGAAAAGAAAATCTTAAATGACTTTTTCATTTTATGGATAACCTCCTTAATAGATAAACTTTTTTATGTGAACGGTTTGGGAGCCTAACATATCGTATGAAGTCGAAAAAAATGTGTGAATGCCTAGATGAAAAACATGTGTAAGGGAGTGTGATAGAAGGTATGTATACTCTAGAAATTGTTGATATGGAGAGGTTTCCTTCGCCTCATCCACATGTGGAGTTATCGATAGTAACGTATTATTCGGATGGATTTAAGGTGAAAGGAATGTTAGCAGAACCTAAAGGAGAGAAAGCGTTAGATGGTTTCTTATATTTAAGGGGTGGAATAAAAAGTGTAGGAAAGGTAAGGCCATCTAGGTTGGTGCAATTTGCTAGTGAAGGCTTTATTGTATTTGCCCCCTACTACCGAGGAAATCAAGGAGGAGAAGGAAATGAAGATTTTGCTGGAGATGATCGAGAAGATGCATTTGCAGGGTATCGTATCTTACAGCAGCATTCAAGAGTGAAAAGGGTACATGTATTTGGATTCTCTCGTGGTGGGGTGATGGCATTATTAACTGCCATTAAGTTTCCTGATACAGCCTCTCTCGTCACCTGGGGTGGAGTAAGTGATATGAATCTTACATATATGGAAAGAGAAGATTTGAGAAGGATGATGAAGAGAGTCATTGGTGGTACACCGACGAAATATCCAGAGAGATATAAATTTCGGACTCCATTGTATGATATTGAACAATTACGGTGTCCAACTTTAATCATTCATGGATCGAAGGATCAAAATGTAAGTGTGGACCATGCGCGAAAATTGGAAGAGAGGTTAAAAGATATGCGTCATCCAGTCGAGAGCTGGTATTTTGAGGAGTTGACACATTATTTTCCTCCAAGTATTAACCGAAAAGTCGTTACAGAATTAACACAATGGATGAAAAAACAGTCATAATAATGATAAAATATAAGAAAAGGAGTGGAGAATTATGGGTATGCCATTAGAGCTTAATACAATGATTGTTACTAAGGGTAGAGAAAAGCGACTAGAGGAAAACCTATTTACACTAACCAAAGAAGGATATCGCTTATATCCAATAGACATTCCTCTTGAGGTAAGAAGAACGATTGATGGGGAAGTTAGTGGCATAGCAAAAATTAAAAAAGTAATTTTAGAAGGTGAAAAAACGACGATTGAGTATCAATTGATCTCCTTACATTCATCCAATTAAAAGAGCGTAATCGACTGATTACGCTCTTTTTTAAAAATTAAACTAAAGGACCGCCTTTTTCGATAATCTGTGTTGAAACATTTGCAAATTTATTGAAGTTATCTTTGAATTTAGTGGCTAATTCGTTCGCTTTAATCTGGTACGCCTCTTGGTCAGCCCATGTTCGGTTTGGCTGAAGAACATCATCCGGAACACCTGGAACATGAAGGGGGATCTCCAATCCGAAAATAGGGTCTTTACATGTTTCTACATGGTTTAGTTCCCCTTCGAGAGCTGCCTGTACCATGGAGCGGGTGTATGATAGCTTCATTCTACTTCCGACTCCATACTCGCCACCAGTCCAGCCTGTATTCACTAGATAAACCTTCGCATTATGCTCGTCAATCTTGGATCCTAGCATTTCAGCATAGCGAGTTGCTTCTAATGGTAGGAAAGGAGAGCCGAAGCAAGTTGAAAATGTTGCTTGTGGTGAAGTGATTCCTTGTTCCGTACCAGCAAGTTTTGAAGTGTATCCGCTTAAGAAATGGTACATCGCTTGTTCCTTAGATAGCTTTGCAATTGGAGGTAGTACCCCAAAAGCATCTGCTGTTAGGAATATTATTGTATTAGGGTGACCAGCGACACTTGGATCCACGATATTACTAATAGATTGGATAGGATAAGCAGCACGCGTATTCTCAGTTAATGTTCCATCATCATAGTCAGCGACTCGTGATTCCTTATTCAGCACGACATTCTCTAACACAGATCCAAAATGAATCGCGTCGAAGATTTGAGGCTCCTTTTCTCTTGAAAGGTTAATGCACTTAGCATAGCAGCCTCCTTCAATATTAAAAACACCGTTAGCTGACCAGCCGTGTTCATCATCTCCGATTAAGCGTCGATTCGCATCAGCAGATAAAGTCGTTTTACCTGTTCCTGATAAGCCGAAGAATAAAGCTACATCACCTTCAACGCCGACATTTGCTGAGCAGTGCATAGAGAGAATATTATTTTCAGGCAGTAAGTAATTCATGATCGAGAAAATGGACTTCTTCATCTCTCCTGCATATTCTGTACCACCGATTAATACGGTCTTTCTTTCAAAGGAGACAATGATAAAAGTCTCAGATTTAGTACCATCAATAATAGGGTCTGCTTTAAAGTTTGGAGCCGATATGACTGTGAATTGTTCCTCATGAGTCAAAAGCTCTTCTGCTGTTGGTCTTATGAATAACTGGTGGGCAAATAAATTATGCCAAGCAAACTCATTTATCACTTGAATGGGCAGGCGATGCTTCTTATCTGCGCCAGCGAACCCTTTGAAAACAAACAACTCATCTCTATCTTTCAAGTAACTTAGTACTTTATTATATAAACGATCGAACACTTCTGGAGAGATTGGTTGGTTAACAGCTCCCCAGTCAATCTTGTCCTTTGTAGAAACTTCTTCAACAATGTATTTGTCTTTTGGAGACCGACCAGTATATTTTCCTGTTGTTGCTCGAACAGCTCCTGTCGAAGTCAAGACTCCTTCGTTTCTAGTAAGAACCTTTTCGACTAATTGTGGTACAGATAGTTGCACATGCACATGACCAGAGGCTACCAATTCACTTAATTGATTAGAAATACGGACAGAGTTCATCTGATGACTACCTACCTTTATTTGTTATTTTTTAATTAGTATAACACATTAACTTAATTAGTCTATACTATTTATAAAAATATTAGAGGGTGCAAGAAAAAACATCTTATTCGACCTATTTTTTAAGCTTTTCATTTCATAAAAACAAGAATCCGAGTTAATAGTCTATACTATTAAAAGAAGGGACGAATTTAATTGGAAATGATCGCATTATATGATGCTCAGTGTTCATTATGTCAAAACACCAAAAGGCTCTTTCAAAAGCTTGATATTAGAAAAAAGGTGACGTGGATGTCTCTTCAGGAATATGAGAGAAAAGGTTTTAGCCCTCAGTTCAAGGCAGTGGATCTTAGAAGGGAAATTCATATTATTAATCCAGATGGTAAGGTACTTGTGGGATATTGGGCTGTAAGAAGGCTATTGCTTCTTTCTCCTATTACATGTTTGTTCGGGTTAGTGCTTCACCTCCCCTTCGTACATTTAATTGGAATCCGGGTTTACCGACTAATAGCAAAAAATCGATACAAACTCAATAAAAGGAAATGCGCAGATAACAGTTGCTCATTATTTGAAGAATGAATTAACTATTTTTCATAAAGATGTTGACAGTATTTGACGTGATACGGTATTATTCTACATTGAACGGATACTCTCTTATCCCGAGCTGGTGGAGGGACAGGCCCTATGAAACCCAGCAACCTGCTTTAATAATTAATTACAATAACTGTAATTAATATAAAAGAGAAGGTGCTAACCTGAGGCAAGGATTTTAGTCCTTGAACGATAAGAGCGAAAGGCGCAAATTACTTTGCTATCACCCTTTCCTCAAGCAGGGAAGGTTTTTTATTTTGCATAAAGTTTTTATTTGGGTGGGTAATTTTTCAAACCTCCATAATAAAAATGGCATGTTTATTTCATACTACTTAGGGAATGAGTTCCGTATCAAATGGAAGGTTTTGTTTATATAATAAGCATACCTTTTTCTCAAGTATAAATAAATAGGAGGTCAGGAGATGTCAAAAAAACGTCGTTTATTTACATCCGAGTCAGTTACTGAAGGTCATCCAGATAAAATCAGTGACCAAATTTCAGACTCAATTTTAGATGCTATCTTAGCAAAAGACGCAAATGCTCGTGTTGCTGCAGAAACGTCAGTAACAACAGGTTTAGTATTAGTTGCTGGGGAAATTACAACCTCTACATACGTAGATATTCCAAAGATTGTTCGTGAAACAATTAAGGAAATTGGGTACACTCGTGCAAAATATGGTTTCGATTCTGAAACATGTGCGGTTTTAACTTCAATTGATGAGCAATCAGCTGATATTGCAATGGGAGTTGACCAAGCACTAGAAGCACGTGAAGGGTCTATGTCTGATGAAGAAATCGATGCAATTGGAGCAGGTGACCAAGGGTTAATGTTTGGTTTTGCATGTAACGAGACAAAGGAGCTTATGCCTCTTCCGATTTCTTTAGCGCATAAACTAGCTCGCAGACTAACTGAAGTTCGTAAGGATGATATTCTTCCTTATCTTCGTCCTGATGGTAAAACTCAGGTTACAGTTGAATACGATGAAAATAATAAGCCAGTTCGTATTGATACAATTGTTATTTCAACACAGCACCATCCTGAAGTAACTTTGGAGCAAATTCAACGTAATCTTAAAGAGTATGTTATTAACCCTGTTGTACCAGAAGAGTTAATTGATGAAGATACAAAGTATTTCATTAACCCAACTGGTCGTTTCGTTATCGGTGGACCACAAGGTGACGCTGGATTAACAGGACGTAAGATTATTGTAGATACGTACGGTGGTTATGCTCGTCACGGTGGCGGTGCATTCTCTGGTAAGGATCCTACAAAGGTTGACCGTTCAGCTGCCTACGCTGCTCGTTATGTAGCAAAGAATCTTGTTGCTGCAGGTCTAGCAGATAAAGTAGAAGTACAACTTGCATACGCAATCGGTGTTGCACATCCAGTTTCTATTTCTATTGATACTTTTGGAACTAGCGAAGTAAGTGAAGATGTTCTTATTGAAGTTGTACGTAATAACTTCGATCTTCGTCCAGCTGGAATCATTAAAATGCTTGATTTAAGACGTCCTATCTATAAGCAAACTGCTGCTTATGGTCACTTTGGCCGTACAGATGTAGATCTTCCATGGGAGCGTACAGATAAAGCTGACACGCTTCGTAAGGAAGCTCTTGAAAGATAATTATAATAGTAAGTAATCAGCCGGGAGTTACAGAAAATTTGTAACTCCCGGTTTTTCTTTACGTCTATAAGGGTATGGTGGTTTAGAAGCAAAAAGGGATGTAAACAATGGGTAGTAAGCTTGAATTTTTAGGAAATGCTCAATTAGACAGTGCGATTCGATAATTTTAGTGGTAGTATTAATAGGTATTCTTTCTGAATGGAAGATTAAACTCGTAAGAACGGAGTAGGTGAGTTACATACATGTGTGGTTTTATTGGATGTGTTCATGACAAATCGCAAGTGTTTAGTGATGGACAAAAACAACAATTTGAAAATATGAATAATGTGATTACGCATCGAGGACCTGATGATGATGGATATTTCTATGATTCTCATGTTCAATTTGGGTTTCGTCGGTTAAGTATCATTGATATAGAAAGTGGGCATCAACCTCTTCATTTTGAAAACGAAAGATACTGGATTATCTTTAACGGGGAAATTTATAACTATGTTGAGCTAAGAGAAGAACTAATGGCAGAAGGGATAACCTTTGCAACAAGTTCCGATACAGAAGTAATTATTGCCCTGTATAGCCATCTGAAGGAAAAAGCTGTGGAGAAGCTTCGTGGAATGTTTGCCTTTGTTATTTGGGATAAGGTTGAGAAGACGCTTTATGGTGCACGTGATCCATTCGGCATCAAGCCTTTCTTCTATTTTGATGACGGGGAAAAGACATTCTTTGCATCTGAGAAAAAGAGTATTTTACTTGCACTGCAAAATGATGTATTAAACTATGATTCTTTACAGTATTACTTAACATATCAGTTTGTTCCTGAGCCTTATACGATGTCAGAAGGAATTTCAAAATTAGAACCAGGACACTACTTTACAAAGAAAATCGGATCTGAAATGGAAATTAAGCGTTATTGGAAGGCGCATTTCCACCCAGTAAGAAAATCAGAGAGTGATTTTGTAAAGGAAATTAGAGATGTTCTTTTTGATTCTGTCAAAATTCATATGAGAAGTGATGTACCTGTTGGTTCGTTCCTTTCTGGTGGAATTGACTCTTCGATCATTGCTTCCATTGCAAAAGAATTTCATCCAGCAATTAAGACATTTTCTGTAGGTTTTGATCATAATGGGTTTAGTGAGATTGATGTCGCTAAGGAAACGGCTGATAAGCTTGGAGTAGAAAATATTAGCTATATCATTACTCCAGAAGAGTATATGAATGAAGTGCCAAAGATTATGTGGCATATGGACGATCCGCTTGCAGACCCTGCATGTGTACCTTTATATTTTGTGGCACGTGAGGCACGTAAGCACGTTACGGTGGTTCTATCTGGAGAAGGTGCAGATGAGCTATTTGGTGGCTACAATATTTATAGAGAGCCTCAGAGTTTAGAGGTGTTTAATAAAATTCCACAGGTTGGAAAAGCATTTTTACGTTTACTAGCGAAAATGATGCCAGAAGGTATGCGTGGGAAGAGCTTTATTGAACGTGGTTTGACTCCTTTAGAAGAACGCTATATCGGAAACGCAAAAATGTTTAGTGAGCTTGAAAAGAGTGATCTTCTAAATACGTATAACAAAGGTTTAGATTTCACGAATATCACAAAGCCTCTATATAAAGAAAGTGAAGGCTACGATCCAGTTGACCGTATGCAGTATATTGATATTCATACATGGATGCGTGGAGATATTTTATTAAAGGCTGACAAAATGACCATGGCTCATTCGTTAGAGCTTCGTGTTCCATTTTTAGATAAAGCAGTTTTTGATGTTGCTTCTAAAATTCCAACAAGTTTAAAAACAGCCAATGGAACAACGAAGTACGTTCTTAGAAAAGCAGCAGAAGGAATTGTACCAGAGCATGTTCTTAATCGTAAAAAGCTAGGCTTCCCTGTTCCAATTCGTCACTGGTTAAAGGCTGAGATGAATGAGTGGGCGAAGACAATTATTAGAGAAAGTGATACAGATTATTTATTAAATAAGACGTATGTGCTTCAATTGCTTGAGGATCACTGCCAAGGAAAAGCCGATAATAGCAGAAAGATTTGGACGGTTCTTATGTTTATGGTATGGCATCAGGTGTATGTAGAAAAAAAGTATTCCTTCGAGAAGGAATACTTAGCGGAAAAAGTGTTACAAAGCTAATTAGCGAGGGAGGTAGGTAATTGCCTGACTTCCCATTTGCACCCAGGATTCTTCAAAATCCATTATGGGTGCTTTTTTATTTTTTTCACCTGTTAATGGATCGTTAAAGTATACATAATCCTTATCAAAGCCTGTTAATAAAACAGAGTGTTCTTTGTAGGTAATATCAATCACACCACTTGGAGTATGCCAGGTCACAAATTGATTGGATGACAGCTTTTTAAAAGAAGTGTTGGTGATCACCCAGACAGGACGCTTGTCAGAAAGGTGTATTTTTAGATCATTAAAAGGTGAACCGGTTAAATCTTCAATTTGTCCAGGTAAATATTTTTCAGCTAGTTCTTTAATGGGTTTATGGTACACGCCTAAACCAGGTAGTTCTTTTGTATACATGCTCCCTACAAATCCGTCATTAGGATGACCGTAGTAAACTTTTCCACCGGAGACCTTGTAGGTTGTAGTGTCTTTTTTGATTTCTTTAGCAAGAGTCATCTTATCTACTGAAATATTTGCGTATTGTAATAGCATGGCTAAACTCGTAACTTCACAGCCACGTGGAAGTTCAGGGAGTTGGTTGATGACCGGTGCATCTAAGAGAACGGTTTGTTCTAACGGAATAATCGTAAGGTCAGTCCTATCATCGATAAAAGTGTTCGTCGAACGTAAAGGGGCTTGTACCCAGGTCTTCATTCGACCTACCGCTTCCGCAATATGTGGTGTTTGTGCAATAAATAAGATGAAGAACCCTAGTAAAACCATTCCAATAATTGAAAAAGAAGTTTTAAGAGAAGGACTTTTCTTTATAAGACGTGTAAAAATAAATAGTAGGATGATTAAAATCCCTATTAAAATGATTAGTGTAGTCATGGGCACCACCGATAAACAATTAGTTAAGCATTCTATTATTAGTTATATCGGCATATTTCCTCTAGCTTCAAGATACTTTTTCTAATAATTCTTATTTTTGTATCGATTTGTAGTATTGTCCTTTTTCTACGTACTGGTTCATGATTCTGTCACGATCCTTAATATCTTCCTCAGTTAACTCACGAATCACCTTGGCAGGGCGACCAAACGCGAGTGTGTTCGGTGGGATTTTCTTTCCTTGAGGAACTAAACTTCCGGCTCCAATGAATGCACCTTCGCCAATTTCTGCCTGATCTAGTATAATAGAACCCATTCCAACTAAAGCTTTCTTTCGGATGACGCAGCTATGCAAAATAACTTGGTGACCGATGGTGACTTCGTCTTCAATTATAAGCGGATTATTTGGACTTTGGTGTAAAATAGAGTTATCCTGAATATTCACGCGGTCCCCTATGATTGTTGGGGCAACATCTCCGCGGATAACAGTACCGAACCATATGCTTGTTTGTTCACCAATGACAACATCTCCAGTTACCGTTGTATATTCGGCAAGGTACGCAGTTTCGGCGATTCTCGGGGTTTTATCATGATAGGGATAAATCATAAACATCCTCCTTAATGTAATCATATATATTTACTATAACGAATTTACATAATATTTTCTTATACTTTTTTAGAAGGGGCAATACATATGTGGAAATGGGAAGCAGAAGGGAATGCTAGAGCAGTTATTGTTATCGTTCATGGGGCGATGGAGCATCATAGAAGATACGGTTGGCTTATTGAGCAGTGGAGAAATTCGGGCTTTCATGTCGTCATGGGTGATTTGCCTGGTCATGGATTAACGACAAGATCAAGAAGAGGGCATATTGATTCATTCGAAGAATATGTGGATGAAGTAAAAAAGTGGATTGATGCATCCTATCAATTTGATTTGCCAGTATTCTTAATTGGTCACAGCATGGGAGGACTGATTACACTAAGGCTTCTACAAAAAGAGCGATTAAATGTAGCTGGTGTCATCCTTTCGTCTCCTTGCTTAGGTTTAGTGAACAAGCCTTCTCCAATCTTACACGCGGCAACCTTTATTTTAAATAAAGTGTTCCCAGCCTTACGAGTGTCCTCAGGAATCTCTTTGGACATGGTGACGAGAAATGAAGATGTAAGAGAGTTGGACCTTAAAGACACTTTATATGTAAAAAAGATATCTGTACGCTGGTATCGTGAGCTAGAAGAAGCGATGAAGAATGCATTCGCAATGATTAAAAGAACTCAGGATACACCTTTATTGGTCGTTCAAGGTGGGGATGACAGGGTCGTAGATAAAGAGAAAGTAAGAAATTGGTTCAACTCTGTCCCTTTATCAGAAAAACGTTTCAAGGAATGGCCAAAATGCTATCATGAAGTGTTTAATGAACCAGAACGGGAAGAAGTATTTTTATATGTTAAAGATTTCGTGGAAGGTCAATTAAAAGGACTAGGATATATCGTGTGAGTGAGGTGAACTGAATGAGTGTTCCAACAATGCCCATCAGCTTAATGACGGAAGTATATAGGAAGGTTTTACCTGCTGTTCATAGAGAACTGAGGGGTTGGAAGGCACGAGCGGAAGAAATACCGAATCTAGAGCTTCGGAAGCAAGCACTAGCTAGCATTGAACACAAAACGTTTCATTGTGAAGGCGGTGGAATTCTTTCTTTAATGGGAATGGACCGCTATGAAGAAGCGATTCGATTTATTGTTGCTTATCAGACGATTAGTGATTATCTAGACAATTTATGTGATCGGAGTACTTCGCTTGATCCGAATGATTTTGCGACGTTGCATGAATCAATGGAACATGCTCTTACCGTTGGGAAAGAGCAAAAGAATTATTATGAGCACCGTGAAGACCAAGATGATGGAGGGTATTTACATGACCTAGTGGCAACCTGTCAGGAGGTCCTTGCAGGGATAGATAAGTACGAAATGATTCGAGAACACTTGCTTGAGTTATGCCGCTATTATTGCGATTTACAAATACATAAGCATGTTCAACTTGAAGAACGAATTCCTCGACTCAAAAATTGGTTTGGTAAGCATAGAAGCAAAATACCTGAAATGGAATGGTATGAATTTTCTGCTTGCTCCGGTTCTACTTTAGGAATTTTTTGCCTTGTCTCATTTGCCATGAGCGAAGGATTTACTCATCACCATGCGGATTCCATTCGTGAAGGATATTTCCCTTATGTGCAAGGATTACATATTCTTCTGGATTACTTTATCGATCAGGAAGAAGATCTAGATGGTGGAGATCTAAATTTTTGCTTTTACTATAAAGATGAAAAAGCGCTGTTTGAACGACTCAATCATTTTGTAAATGAAGCGGATCGCCACATTGAAAATCTGCCGTATAAAAGATTTCATCAGTTGATTAATCGAGGTTTATTAGGTATTTATTTATCAGATGATAAAGTACGTAATCAAAGAGGAGTAAGAAAGCTTTCACGAACAATGATATGGAATTCAGGTCCCGTAGGTTTATTTTTCTATATCAATGGGCGTCTGTATCGCTCCGTGCAAAAATGGAATATATTTCGAGCTCGTACACAGTAAAACAGTCTGAAATCAAATTTCAGACTGTTTTTTTATGATCGTTTTTCAATAGCGATGATAAATGGGGCATTATTTCTTTGATTTTCAAACTGATAACGAAGGACATGTGCTTTTTGTTGGTCTAATCCTTTCACATATTGCAAAAGTTCATCCCGTTCAATCGCTCCTTCGTCGTGGCCATGGTAAATGACCACGACTATGATCCCCTCGACAGCTAAAAGGTCCAATAGCTGCTCAATGGCGGAAATAGTAGTTTCAGGTTTTGTAACAATGCTCTTGTCTCCACCAGGAAGATATCCTAGGTTGAATATAGCTGCTGTTACCTTTCCTTTTGCTGATTCAGGAATGAAGTCTTTCATCTCTTCATGTCCACGATGGATAAGGGTGACGCGATCTGAAAGGTTTTCCTCCGCTAGACGCTCTTTTGTCGCTTGAATGGCTTGTTCTTGAATATCAAAACCATACACATGTCCCATGCCGCTTGCGAGCTTTGCTAAAAAGTAAGTATCATGCCCATTTCCTAGAGTGGCATCTACTGCAACGGTATCTGGGAGAAATGCCTTTTCAAGCAAGCTTCTAGCAAAGGGCAAAATTCTTTCTAGCTTCATAAGCTGGTGGCCCCCACATGATAGAACTTTCCTTGCCAGCTGTCTCTTCTTTTGAGTTCAGCGTCAATTGCATTTAATACTTCCCACTTATTCACGCTCCACATTGGTCCGATCATTAAATCAATTGGTCCATCCCCCGTAATTCGATGGACAATCATTTCAGGTGGTAAAATTTCTAATTGGTCACATACTAAGCTTACGTAGTTTTCAAAAGAAAGAAACTCAAGCATTCCCTTCTCAAATTGCTTCACCATAGGTGTTCCCTTTAAAAGGTGTAATAAATGAATCTTAATTCCTTGAACGTCCAGTTTTGCCACTTCTTTTGCCGTTGTCATCATCATGTCATATGACTCAAGTGGCAACCCATTAATAATATGTGAGCAAATTCGAATATTATGCTTGCGGAGCTTGTTTACTCCTTCAACATAACATTGGTAATCATGAGCTCTGTTTATCAATAGTGCTGTTCGCTCATGGACTGTTTGAAGACCTAGCTCCACCCATAAATAGGTTCTCTTATTGAGTTCGGCTAAATAGTCAACCACATCGTCAGGTAGACAATCAGGTCTTGTAGCTATAGATATACCTACAACGCCTTCCTGTGAAAGGACGCTTTCGAATTTTTCTTTTAATTCCTCAATTGGCCCATGCGTATTCGTATAGGCTTGAAAATAAGCCATATACTTTCCATCTTTCCATTTTGAGTGCATTTTTTCTTTTATTTCTTCGAACTGTGTCGTTAAATCATCTACTCTATTTCCTGCGAAGTCTCCCGAGCCTGCTGCGCTACAAAAGGTACAGCCACCATATGCAACAGTACCGTCTCGGTTCGGACAATCAAAGCCGCCATCAAGTGCTACTTTAAAAACTTTATGCCCAAAGGTTTGTCTTAAGTGGTAATTCCATGTATGATATCGCTTATTATCTGATGCATATAAAAAAGGATGTAACTTACTCACCTACGTAATCTCCTTACAATCAAAGTATTCTCATTTTATCAGAAAAAGGGTGGACAACCAACTGAATAAATGATTGGTGAGTTCTGCCACTAGAGAGAAGTTGTAAGAAAAGGGGTACTTGCACAAACTACATATGAAGCATATTGCTTCTTTGTCAGAAGAAAAGGGGGGCTTTTAGAATGGCAACTCATCAATCCATGATTAACCTCTTTGAGAGATGTAATGCGGTATTACGAAATGCCGAGACACAGTTTAACATAAGCAGTAGGCAGGATCATTTTAACGATGAGAACTTAGATATTGCTATGAGAGAGCTTGAGGATGCATACAATGATGTCGCAAAAATGGCATTAAGTGCAAATGAGGTACAACGAGAAGATTTACACCGTATGAGGCTGCAAATTCAGCAGCTCCAAAACCAAATGACGCTACTTGATCGATAGGGGGAGAAGGATGAAAAAGCGTTCAAAACAAAACAACCCTGAGCAAAAAACAAGAAACGGAATAAACAATCAAGACGTAGAGCTTGGATCTGATTTCGATCAGGTCAAAGCATCAAAAAAGAAGTATGAAAACAAAGGCGGCCAGCCTGTAAAATCAAAGTTTCATCCAGAACCGGAGCAAAGCTCTTAATAAGATAAGAGTCCCACAGTCGTTGGGACTCTTATCTTTTATTTTGCTCAGATGTTTCTACGCCTTAAGTCCGAGGAGAAGTTAAAGCTCGCGCCTCGCTACATTTTTTCAATGTCCTTCTATAATCAAGGTATAGAATTCAAGGAGGAAGAAAAATGAAAAAATTAATATATGGAGTTGTAGTAGCTACCGGAGCCCTTATGCTTGCAGGGTGTAATATTTTGGCAGTTGGGAAAGATGCATATGAAAAAAGTCTATTGGTTGAAAGTGATAAAGCTGAAGAGCTAGAGCTTGAGGTAAATATGGGAGCGGGAGAATTAACATTGGCTCAAGGATCAAAGGAGTGGGTAACTGGAGAGGTGAAGTACAACAATAAAGATTTAGAGCCTGAGGTTTCCTATAAATTAACCGGAGATACAGGGAAAATAGCTATTGATCAGTCGAAGAGCGAGGATATCAATGTAAATAAAGGCGGCCTAAAAAATGAATGGAATCTGCAGGTAACAAATAAAGTTCCTTTGGAATTAATTGTGAACTCTGGTGCTTCCGCTAGTACATTGAACTTATCAGGATTAAAGCTTCAAGACCTTCAAATTAACGTCGGTGTTGGGGATCTTACTGTTGATTTAAGTGGAGATTGGAAGAAAAGTTTTGATGTAAATATGGATATGGGGGTAGGAGTAACAACATTGATTTTACCTAAAGATGTTGGGGTAAAGGTTATTTCGGAAAAAGGTTTAGGAGTAAGATCCGTGGAAGGATTATCGTCAGAGGGAGATGGAGTCTACGTAAATGACAAGTTTGGCAAAAGTGATGTCACAATAACGGTGAATGCGGACCTAGGAATTGGGGAGTTTGAGATTAAAGAGGAATAGTCACTCTGTTATTCCCGCGTGACTTTGAATTGACATCCTGAAGTCAGCGTTGCACGAAGGTAATGCCTATGCATTTTCGAGGAGTCGTATCCCTCCGATCAAATTAGCGAAGCAAAAATTAAAACGCCCTTCATCGGGTGCTGAAGGACAAAAAGGTGCTTCGATTTTAACGGATATGAACCTCATCGGGGTTATGAACATCAAAAGATGCGCCTCTATCAACGGAAATGAACTTCATCGGGGTTATGAACATCAAAAGATGCTCTCCTTTCAACGGAAACGAACTTCATTGGGGTTATGAACATCAAAAGATGCTCTCTTATCAACGGAAATGAACTTCATCGGGGTTATGAACATCAAAAGATGCTCTCCTTTCAACGGAAATGAACTTCATCAGGCAAGAGCATCAAAATAAAAGGAATCGAGAGTGGTCTCGATAATTTTTGTCGGAAATCGGAACTGATTGAGATAATCGATCAGTTTTTTTTCTGCTTTACATCATTATCTGAAAAATATGATAATGGAATAAAAAGCAAAGGAGCCATCTAATGATTCATGCCTTGTCAAAGCTTTCGGTGGATACGATTGAAACAATTGTTGAAAATGCATTTGAGTGGCTAGTAGTTGTTGATAAGGAAGGCTTAATCACTTATATAAATAAAAATTATTGTGAGTTTCTTGACGTGAACAGAGATGAAGTAATCGGGGTTCATGTTTCAAAGGTAATAGAGAATTCGAGAATGCATATTGTAGCGAGCACAGGAAAGGAAGAAATTGCAGATCTCCAGTATATTAAAGGCAATTATATGATTGCGAATCGTATTCCTATTTTTTCAAAAGGAGAAGTGATTGGGGCATTTGGAACCGTTTTTTTTCGAGATACACAAGAATGGATGAAGATGAACTCACATGTAAAGAGCTTGCTGTCAAAGATGCAAAGTTACATACAAGATCTTGATCGAAGTGTGAAATACTCATTAGAGGATATTCTAGGGACTTCAAAGCAAATTGTCAGCTTAAAAGAAAAGGTCAAGATGATTGCAGCGAGTGATATATCGATACTAATTCGGGGAGAAAGCGGTACGGGAAAAGAGCTTTTTGCGCACAGCATTCATCAGCTAAGCAATCGAAGTCATCAGCCATTCGTTAAGATCAATTGTGCAGCCATCCCAGAGCATCTATTAGAATCTGAACTTTTTGGATATGAAGAAGGTGCGTTTACTGGGGCAAAAAAAGGTGGGAAAAAAGGAAAGTTTCATCTAGCGGATGGAGGTACTCTCTTCTTAGACGAAGTGGGCGATATGCCATTAAATATGCAGGTGAAGTTGCTGCGTGCACTTCAGGAAGGAGAAATTGAAAGTGTTGGGGCACTAAAGCCAATGAATGTAGATGTTCGGATTATTGCTGCGACTAATCGTCCTTTAGAAAAAATGATGGAGGAAAAACGATTTCGGGAAGATCTTTTTTATCGGATTAATGTCGTTCCCTTTCAAGTCCCCTCATTACGCGAAAGGATGGAAGATATCCCTATTTTAATAGAATACTTTATTAATAAGATTACAAGAAAAAGTGGGAAGAGAATACACGGAGTGAGTGAAGACGTTTCTGAATTGCTTCAAACGTATAGCTGGCCAGGAAATATCCGGGAGCTAGAAAATGTGATGGAGGCGGCCATTCACTTATCAAATGGAGAAATCATTACAGTGGAGTCCTTACCAGATTATATTCATGACTCGTCTGTTTACCCACTTGGAAAAAGGAAGCTAAAGGAAATATTGGACGAAACCGAGCGAAGAGTTCTTCAGCAAAGCTTAGTAAAGTATAATCATGATAAGCTTTTGGCAGCTAAAGCACTAGGAATTAGTAAATCAACTATGTATGATAAATTAAAAAAATATGGGCTTGAGTAGTCCAGATATCCGGAATTTGTTCCAGATTTCTGGACTTCTTTTTGTCTATGATTTTATTAAACTCATTCAGGTAAAGGACATGTTTTTTTGGAAATCTATTCTATGATTTTTGAGATCTAATAGACTGTTCAGTCCGGAAATCCGGAATGAATGTTCAACAAATAGTCATAAAAATCACATCACAATAAGGATTAACAGTTTGGCACGATCCTTGCATAAATAAAAGGGAAGGGAGGATGTAAAAGAAAAAATGTAACCGCTTGCAAATTAGTTCGACAACAAAGGGGGAAATAAGATGCTAAGTATGATTGGTTTAATTGGGGGGTTGGCCTTATTAATTTTCTTAACGATGCGAGGAATGAATTTACTTGTCGCAGGTCCATTATCAGCATTGTTTGTTGCTGTTCTGAATGGAATGCCATTGTTTCCACAACTTGTCGCAGAAGGGGAAGCGAACCTTGTTGGAAACTATATGTCTGGTTTTTCTAGCTTTGTTACGGCATGGTATTTAATGTTCCTTTTAGGGGCTATCTTTGGAAAAGTTATGGAAGATAGCGGTGCAGCTGATTCAGTTTCTAGGTTGATTGTTGAGAAGCTTGGAATGAAGTATGCCATTCTTGCCATTGTTGCTGCCTGTGCGGTGTTAACGTATGGAGGAGTGAGTTTGTTCGTTGTGGCCTTTTCTGTCTATCCGATGGCACTTAGTTTGTTTAAACAAGCGAACTTACCACGACGTTTTATACCTGCAGCATTAGCCTTCGGATCGGTTACCTTTACGATGACCTCTGCTGGCTCACCTGAAATTCAAAACTGGATTCCAATCGATTATTTGAATACTTCTCCTTATGCTGGATGGGAAGTTAGCTTAATTGTTGCAGTATTTATGATGATATTTGGTTATTGGTGGCTAAATCGCATGATTACAAAAGCGGTGGAAAAAGGGGAGGGCTTTGTTGAACGGGATGGTGATCCGGTCAATGAAGAAAGAGAGCTACCAAATCCATTAATGGGTATTTTGCCGTTAGTCGTGGTTCTTGCGATTTCATTTATTTTTCATGATTCTTTAAAGCAATCGGCACTTATCATTGCTCTTTTGGGCGGTGTTATCGCGACGTATACACTTAACCGTAAATATTTTAAAAACTTTTGGAGTGCTGTTTCAGAAGGGACTCTTGGAGCATTAATTGCCATAGGAAATACAGCTGCTGTTGTTGGATTTGGTGGTGTAGCGAAGGCAGTTCCTGCATTTGGAGTGGCTGTTGACTTTATGACGAGCATTCCAGGAAGCCCTCTTATTGGAGGTGCGATAGCAGTTAGTGTCATTGCTGGTATGACAGGTTCAGCCTCTGGTGGTCAAGCGATTGCATTGCCATTACTTGCGCCTCATTACATGGATATGGGAGTCAATGCGGAAGCGCTCCATCGTGTCGTAGCTATTTCATCTGGAGCATTGGACTCTCTCCCTCATAACGGATATGTGGTCACAACTGTTCGGGCAATTTGTGGGGAAAGTCATAAGGATGCATACAATCCAGTTGGTGCAATAACCGTCATAGTACCTACACTAGGTGTTATTCTGGCGATTATTTTGTTCTCTTTAGGAGTAGGAATCTAGAAAGGAGTCTCTTATGAAGGACCAATCAATTGTTTTTGTGACGGGAGCAGCCCAGGGAATAGGGTATGAGATTAGTAAAAAGTTTGCTGAGCATGGTGCAAAGATTGTTTTAACAGATGTCAATGAAGAGGTGGTTGTTGCTTCAGCAAACGAGCTTCGAGGGTTAGGTTTTGAGGCAATAGGAATCAAATGCGATGTAACAAAGGAAGAAGAAATTATTGCAGCGATTGACCATGTGATTTCTCATTTAGGATCAATTGATGTGTTAATCAATAATGCAGGGCTTCAACATGTATCATATATTGAGGATTTTCCTACAGAAAGGTTTGAGCTGTTAATAAAAGTCATGTTAACGGCACCGTTCATGTTAACAAAGCATGTGTTGCCTCATATGAAAAAACAAGGCTTCGGACGAATCATTAATATGGCATCTATCAATGGGTTAGTTGGGTTCGCTGGTAAAGCCGCTTACAATAGTGCGAAGCATGGAGTCATTGGGCTAACGAAAGTAACAGCCCTCGAAGCAGCAACCTATGGGATTACGGTGAACGCTCTTTGCCCAGGTTATGTAGACACTCCACTGGTACGTAACCAGCTAGCAGATCTAGCCAAGACAAGAGGGGTGGAGCTAGAAAGAGTTCTCGAGGACGTTCTCTACCCACTCGTCCCACAAAAACGCTTGTTAACTGTTGACGAGATTGCGAGTTACGCTATTTTTCTAGCAAGTGAAGCGGCGAAAGGGATTACTGGTCAAGCGGTTGTTATTGACGCAGGTTATACGGTTCAATAAAAAAATACACACACTCTACTCCTTATCTTCATATGCTACAAAACACAACTTGCATCGAGCTAAAAAATACACTACAATAGCATCATACTTAAATATGTGGTGACCATGATAAGGAGTAGTAGTGAGAAATACCTGAAAGTAGAGAGTTGACGGATGGTGAAAGTCAACCAGGTGTCCATGAACTCGCCTTTGAGTCGCAAGTGTGAATGGAAGTAATGCTTGCCGTATTCCGCGTTAAGGATAATGAAGCGAGTGACTTGTGCACTAATGTGGGTGGTACCGCGGGAGATTCTACATAATCCTCTCGTCCCTTTTTATAGGGACGGGATTTTTTGCGTTTAAACAAGTATTTTTAGGAGGAATTAAAAGTGAGCTTTAATCATCAAGAAATTGAAAAAAAGTGGCAGAGCTTTTGGGATGCTAATAAGACGTTTCAAACAAGTGAAGAAAAAGGAAAGCGCAAATTTTATGCGTTAGATATGTTTCCGTATCCATCTGGAGCAGGACTGCATGTAGGACATCCAGAAGGGTACACAGCAACAGATATTTTATCACGTATGAAGCGTGCGCAAGGTTATAATGTGTTACACCCAATGGGATGGGATGCGTTTGGTCTTCCAGCTGAGCAATATGCATTAGACACAGGGAATGATCCTGCTGAATTTACAGCATTAAATATTGCAACATTTAAGCGCCAAATCAAGGCTTTAGGTTTCTCATACGATTGGGATCGCGAAGTGAACACTACAGATCCTGAATATTATAAATGGACACAATGGATTTTCTTAAAATTGTTTGAAAAAGGCCTAGCCTATATTGATGAGGTAGCCGTAAACTGGTGTCCAGCTCTTGGAACAGTATTATCAAATGAAGAAGTAATTGATGGGAAAAGTGAGCGTGGTGGTCATCCCGTTGAACGCCGTCCAATGAAGCAGTGGGTATTAAAAATAACTGCGTATGCGGATCGTTTATTAGAGGACTTAGAAGAACTTGACTGGCCAGAGAGCTTAAAGGATATGCAACGCAACTGGATCGGTCGTTCTGAAGGAGCAGAGATTACTTTTAACATTGAGGGTAATGACGGTCAGTTCACAGTTTTTACAACAAGACCTGATACATTATTCGGTGCCACCTATGCGGTATTAGCACCAGAGCATGCATTGGTTGAAAGTATTACGACAGCAGAGCAGCGTGACGCGGTTCAAGCATATATTGAACAGATCAAGAGTAAGAGTGATTTGGAGCGTACGGATTTAGCTAAAGACAAAACGGGTGTATTTACGGGTGCTTATGCAATTAATCCGGTTAATGGAGCGAAAATGCCAATCTGGATCGCTGATTATGTACTTGTTAGCTATGGAACAGGAGCTATTATGGCGGTACCAGGGCACGATGAGCGAGACTACGAATTTGCTAAGAAATTCGAATTGCCAATTGTGGAAGTAGTTGCAGGTGGAGATGTTTCTAAGGAAGCTTACACAGGTGATGGTGAGCATGTAAACTCTGACTTCTTAAATGGAATGAACAAAGAAGAAGCCATTTCTCGAATGATTGCTTGGTTAGAGGAAAAAGAAATCGGAACGAAGAAGGTCACGTACCGTCTACGCGATTGGTTATTTAGCCGTCAACGCTATTGGGGAGAGCCAATTCCAGTCATTCACTGGGAGGATGGGACAATGACAGCTGTTCCTGATTCAGAGCTTCCATTGATGTTGCCAAAAACGACAGAAATTCGTCCGTCTGGAACAGGCGAATCGCCACTTGCGAATATCGAAGACTGGGTAAACGTAGTTGACCCTGTAACAGGGAAAAAAGGACGTCGTGAAACAAATACGATGCCGCAATGGGCAGGAAGCTGCTGGTACTACTTACGTTATATTGATCCGAAGAATGATCAAGCGTTAGCAGATCCAGAAAAACTAAAAGAGTGGCTTCCAGTTGATATTTATATCGGTGGGGCAGAGCATGCGGTTCTTCACTTGCTTTATGCTCGATTCTGGCATAAGTTTTTGTATGATATCGGCGTAGTAAGCACAAAAGAACCATTCCAAAAATTGTTTAACCAAGGGATGATTCTTGGGGAAAACAATGAAAAAATGAGTAAATCAAAAGGGAATGTCGTAAACCCTGACGAAATCGTTGGAACCCATGGTGCTGATACTCTACGTTTATACGAAATGTTCATGGGTCCACTTGAGGCTTCTATTGCATGGTCAACACAAGGCTTAGACGGTTCACGCCGCTTCTTAGACCGTATTTGGCGTTTGTTAGTGGATGAAAATGGTGAAATCGCAGAGAAGGTTCAATCGGTTGATTCTTCTAGTCTTGAAAAGGTGTATCACCAAACCGTTAAAAAGGTGACAGAGGACTTTGAAGGATTACGCTTTAATACGGCTATTTCTCAGTTAATGGTGTTTATTAATGAAGCTTATAAAACTCCAGTGCTTCCAAAAGACTATGTGGAGGGCTTTGTGAAATTGCTTGCTCCGATTTGTCCACATATCGCTGAAGAGCTTTGGTCAAAGTTAGGTCATAGCGAAAGCATCTCCTATGAAGCTTGGCCAGCATTTGATGAAGCGAAGCTAGTTGATGATGAAGTAGAAATCGTTGTTCAAATTAACGGCAAGGTGAAGGCGAAGCTTATGGTGCCATCTGATGCAAATAAAGAAGCACTTGAGCAAATAGCTATGGATGATACAACGGTAAAAGAGCAAATTGATGGAAAAACTGTCCGCAAAGTGATTGCTGTTCCAGGAAAATTAGTTAATATTGTAGCAAATTAGTTTATGATAGGAGCTCCCCAATCACTAGGGGGCTCTTTTTCTAAAATAGAAAGATTGAAATGTACCGAGCAAGTCGTGTACGATAGAAGAAAATTAAAAGGGGTAATGTTGGATGGTAAAAGAAATTACAACTGCAGAGTTACAAGAAAAGCTAGAAAAAGGGGAAAAGCTAGAACTGATCGACGTGCGTGAGGATGAAGAGGTAGCTGCTGGAATGATTCCTGGTGCAAAGCATATTAAAATGGGCGAAATCCCTATGCATTTAGACGAATTAGATCAAGATACGGAGTACATATTCATTTGCCGCTCAGGGGCAAGAAGTGAAAATGTATGTTATTTCTTGCATGATCATGGCTATAATGTAGTAAATATGGTCGGTGGCATGATGAAATGGACTGGAAAAGTAGAATAGTGTAGTGTGGGCCTAGGAAACTAGGCTTTTTTTTATGCTTTTAAAATATCTGAATTTTGTTAATACTCCATAAAAAGGAGTGAGATCAATGATTCAAGTAAAACTGTTTGATGAAGAGCATGAAAAAGACCTTGAAAAGAAAATGAATCGTTTTCTCGAAAAGGTGGATGAACAAAAACTGGTTGATATTAAATATAATATTGCTGCCTTACCAGAGGACGTGGATGAGCAAATTTATTGTTTTACAGCCATGATTATATATAAAGCCTGAGGAAGAAAAAATCCTCAGGCTTGACTCAAGGCATATTCAGCACTATTAGCTCCAGCTAATCGCCCTGTCACAAGGGCAGAAGTAATATTATACCCGCCAGTATATCCATGGATATCCAGTATCTCCCCACAAAAATACAATCCATCAACAAGCTTGGATGCCATTGTTTGCGGTTCAACCTCTTTCACAGACACTCCACCACCTGTAACAAAGGCTTTTTCTAGGGAAAGAGTTCCATTCACCTTAAACTGAAACTGTTTGCAAGCTTTTACAAAGCTTCGAAGCTTATCATGGGAAATGACTCCACCCTGTTCGTTTGCATCGATGTCAGCCACCTGTAATAAAAACAATAAATAGCGCTCGGGTAAATAGCCCTTAAGTATATTTTTTACACTTTTCTTTGGATCGGCCTTCACCATCGCAATGATTTCTTGGAATAGTGGCTCCTCTTTTTTTCCTGGAAGGGCATCAATACTCATCACCACTTCCTTTAGGTTCCACTTTTTCATCGCTTTCACCACATACTGGCTGCAACGAAGAACTGCCGGGCCACTAATCCCAAAGTGAGTGAAAATCATATCCATCTCATGGGTGATGAGAGGCTTGCCCTTTGGATTCAACACACTAAGGCCCACTCCACGCAATGACAATCCTTGTAGCTCCTTTGATTGAATGAAAGGTTCATTTGAAGTAATAGGAACTTCGGTTGGAAATAGCTCTGTGATGGTATGTCCGGCCTTTTCCGCCCAAGCATATCCATCTCCTGTAGATCCGGTATGAGGGACCGATTTGCCTCCAACTGCCAAAATAATTGATGAGGCAGAGTATCTCTCCTTGTTTTTTAATCGTACAGCGGATGCTTTTCCATCTTCATATTCCACTGTTTCGACTGGAGAGTTTGTGAGCATATCCACCTTAAGCTCTTTCATCCTTCTGATCATTGCATCAACAACAGATTGTGCTTTATCTGAAACAGGAAACATCCGTCCGTGGTCTTCCTCTTTCAATTGAATGCCAAGCTTTTCAAAAAAAGAAATAATGTCTTCGTTATTGAATATGGAAAACGCACTATATAAAAAGCGACCGTTACCTGGGATATGCTTGATAATTTCATCCACTGGAAGCCGATTCGTTACATTACAACGACCACCACCAGATATGGCAAGCTTTCGACCTAGCTTGTCTCCTTTATCAATTAAAAGTACTTTAGCTCCCTTTTCACCTGCAGCAATGGAGGCCATCAGCCCAGAAGGCCCTCCACCAATGACGATTACATCATAGTTCATATCTTTCACCAACTTTCATTCACCATTATAAGTCAGCTTGTTAAGAAAGAAAACTTTTCCACAAAAAGTAGCATCAAAGCACGGAGTTGTGTACACTCAGATTAGGTTCACACAAAAATCACAGTTTTTTTCAAACTTTATGATAAAATATGAATTTGGCGTTTGAAATAATTTTCGGCATTTCTACATAGGAAGGGATCACATGCAATCTAAGTTATTACGAGGAACGTTTATATTAACTTTAGGAACATTTATTTCAAAATTATTAGGTCTTTTTTACGTTATTCCGTTTGCAAGGATTGTAGGAGAAACAGGAACCGTACTGTATCAATATTCCTATGTTCCTTATACCATATTTATCAGTCTTGCAACGGCTGGAGTACCTCTAGCTGTAGCTAAGTTTATTTCCAAATATAATGCCATGGAAGAATATGCGGTTGGCAGGAGGCTCTTTAAGTCAGGATTGCTTGTCATGCTTGGTACAGGTATTGCTGCCTTCTTGATCCTCTATTTATCCGCGCCAATCGTTGCGGACATTATCATTGCTGATAATGAAAAGCAAACGAATCCAAGCGAAATTGTTACTGTCATTCGAGCAGTGAGTTTTGCTCTTATCATTATTCCTTTTATGAGTTTAATTCGCGGATTTTTCCAAGGACATCAATCGATGGGGCCTTCGGCTGTGTCACAGGTGGTTGAACAAGTTGTTCGTATTGCCTTTTTATTAGCTGGAGCGTTTGTCGTTCTTAAGGTAATGAAAGGTGAAATTGTTACTGCTATTAGTATTGCAACGTTCTCAGCCTTCGTTGGAGGCTTGGGTAGCTTATTTGTTCTCTTTTTGTATTGGTATAAGAGAAAGCCTTATCTCGATGAATTACTCCTACAAGATAAGGGAACCGTTCAAGTATCATTAAGAGATATGTACAAGGAAATTCTGATTTATTCGATTCCATTTATTCTTGTTGGAATTGCAAATCCTTTATTCCAATGGATTGATACGATGACCTTTAATCGGGCAATGACTTCTATTGGGCTAGGGAGTATTTCGGAAAGAGAACTAGCTAAATTAAGTTTTAATACCCATAAGTTAGTCATCATTCCTGTATCGTTGGCAACGGCATTTTCGTTAACGCTAGTTCCTAGTATTACTCAAGCCTTTATTTCGAAGGACCAAAAGGCTGTGAACAAGCAACTCAACCAAACCTTCCAGGTGCTCATGTTCATCACATTGCCTGCTGCACTTGGACTATCACTACTCGCTGAGCCTGCATATACGGTTTTTTATGGACCTAATGCATCTGGGACTGACATCCTGCAATTATATGCACCAGTTGCGGTATTGTTTGCTCTTTACTCAGTGACAGCAGCGATATTACAAGGAATTGATCAGCAAAAGTTCACCATTTTAAGTCTGTTAGTAGGGATTTTAGTGAAGCTCTCACTAAATATTCCATTCATAAAGTTGTTTGAGACAGACGGAGCGATTTACGCAACGGCACTTGGTTACGGAGTTGCCATTGCGATTAATTTGGTGGTTATTAAAATATTCTCTGGATATCGCTTCCGCCTCGTTTTACGTAGAGGATTGCTCATCGTTATTTTTAATGTGCTTATGATAATCGTAGCAGCACTTGTCTACTATTTAGCAACACTGGTCTTATCACCAAAATCTGAGATGGAGTCTCTTATTATCATTTTCCTTTCAGCAGCAGCTGGCGCAGGGATTTATGTGTATTTAAGCTTTAAAACTCGTCTCATCTACTTTTTATTTGGTGAACGTGTGGAAAGAATCATGAAGAAGGTAAAACTAAGAGGGTAAGACTCCACTGGGAGGGAAACAATTGCGTATTGATAAAATGCTCGCTAATTTAGGCTATGGAAGTAGGAAAGATGTAAAAAAACTTTTAAAAGACGGCGCTGTAGTCGTGAACGATAAAGTAATAAAAGATTCAAAACAACATATTGATCCAGACAATGACGTGGTTACGTTAAATGGAGAAGTAGTCGAGTACAAGGAATTTGTTTATTTAATGATGAACAAACCTCCTGGAGTCATATCAGCTACTGAAGATAATCACGATGAAACAGTGATTGATTTGCTTGAATACGAAGACCAAGTGTTTGAGCCGTTTCCAGTAGGTCGCCTTGATAAAGATACAGAGGGACTCTTATTGATAACAAACGATGGACAGTTATCTCATCGTTTGTTATCCCCAAAGAAACATGTGCCCAAGACCTATTTTGCAGTTATTGAAGGAATGGTTACTAGTGACGATGGGGAAGCTTTTCAAAAGGGAGTCACACTTGATGATGGATATCTGACCAAGCCAGCACAATTAACGATTTTAAAATCGGGAATGACCTCGGATATTGAGCTGACGATTACGGAAGGGAAATTTCATCAAGTAAAACGAATGTTTGAAGCTGTAGGAAAAAGAGTGATCTACTTAAAAAGATTGTCAATGGGCCCTCTAAAGCTTGATGAGACTTTAGAGTTAGGGGAATATCGAGAGTTAACGGATGAAGAATTGGAAGAGTTAATTAATTATGAAGTGAAATAAAAGAATTCGCCCTTTCGATTAGGAAGGGCGAACCGTCATTTAAGATGATATTTTTACCTTTTTTTCGGTTGTTGTCCATTTTCCACGACTTGGACTTTCGACTAGGTCATTATAAGCTAAAACATTTAGATCTCTCTGGATCGTTCGAGGAGTGATACCAAATTCCTCCACAAGCTCTTGCGTCGTGACAATTCCATGGTTATTAATAAACATGTAGATGGATTTGATACGGTTTAACATCCGGTTAGTCGAAGGTTTCAAAAAACCACTCCCTATCCTTTTTTCAAACCTTTGGCAAATAGCTACAACGGACGACTTCTTGAAGATGACTCTCCAAATGTATGTAAGCTTCTTTTCCCTAGACAACCCCTTTACAAAGTGATGAAAAGCTGACTAAATGATAATGTCTTTTCTTGTAGATTATTGTACTCTTATTTACAGATAATTTCTACTTTTACACAATAATTTAATAAAATGGTAATCTTTTCTTTAAAAAATACCCCCTTTTTCTTGCTGCTGTTATATTCTATTACTTAAGTCATATCAGTTATGATAAGAAATTTGATTTTTGAAAAAATAGGACAATAATAATTTGAAAGGAATGACACAGATTGAATTCTTATTTATCTTCACAGCTTGTCCATCGCAAAGAGAATATCTATTTTGCACTCGTATTAACTTTTAGTATTTTAACCTATCTTTTTTTAGTTTTTTCAATTCTAGGTATTGGTATTATTATCGTAATGGTCCTCTTATCTGTATTTTTTCATGGATTAATGGTCGGAGGCATTAGAAGAAATGGTGTTCGTATAAGTGAAGAACAATTTCCTACCCTTTATCAAAAGTCACAGGAAATGGCCGCACAAATGGGCTTAGAAAAGATGCCACAAATGTATGTTATTGAATCACAAGGAACATTAAATGCATTTGCGACCAGATTTTTCGGGAGAAATATGGTGGTCCTTTATTCGGAGATATTTGAACTTATTGAAAGGGATGCAGAAGATGAGGTGCTATTTGTTCTTGCTCATGAGTTTGCTCATTTAAAAAGGAAGCATGTAACGGTGAATTTTCTTCTATTGCCAGCCATGTGGGTTCCTTTTTTAGGAGATGCATACTTACGAGCATGTGAATATACATGCGACCGTTATGCAACCTATTACTGTGGGTCACTTACAGCATCGAAAAATGCTTTGACCATTCTAGCAATTGGGAAGGAGCTTTATAAAAAGGTCAACAAAGAGTCATATATGAGACAAATTGAATCTGAAGCAGGCTTCTTTGTTTGGTTAAATGAAAAGCTCTCTACACATCCTCATCTGCCAAAAAGATTATATGAAGTTGATAAATTCTTTTCAGAAACAGAAGTGGAGATGTTAAAGGAACCAAAAAGAGGAATCGTAATTGGAGTAATCGTAGCCTTATTGCTATCACTTGTATTTGCTGGCGGCGTGTATATGACCTACAAGGCACTAGAGAAGTTCAATGTATTCTCTGAAGCTTTTGAAATCGAGGGCATGACACCTCTAATGGAAGCGGCAAGTGAGAACGATACGGATGCCATAGCTACTCTTTTAGATGAAGGTGCCGACATAAATGAAGTAGATAGTGAAGGATCATCTGCTCTTCATTGGGCAGTATACTCGGATCAGCTTGATGCAGCCGCACTATTACTAGAAAGCGGTGCGAATGCCAATACAGTTGATGCGTACGATTCGACACCGCTTATAGATGCTACCTACAATGAGAATGTTGGAATGGTAAAGCTCTTATTACAATACGGAGCAGATGCAAACTACGTCGATGGCACTGGCTACACCGCCTATGATTACGCATTAGAATACGAAAATGTTGAATTACAGGAGCTACTAGGCCCCTAATAAAAAATGCTGTCCACATATTAGGACAGCATTTTTTATTTTGAAACTTCTTCTCTCAATGAATCGTACTCAATGATAGGAGGTGGATCATGGAGTTACTTAGTGTAAATATAAATCAAGCACAATACGAAATAGGCTCCTCGATTATTGAGGATATTCACTTTTCGTTGAATAGTGGAGAATTGATCGGTTTAATTGGACCAAACGGTGCAGGGAAAAGCACAACGATTAAATCTATTTTAGGTTTAATGAAAAATATGGAGGGGACGATCGAATTTCTCCGAGACAGTAGGTATTCCTACTTGCCTGAGAGACCCATTTTTTATGATGAATTAACCTTGTGGGAACATATGGACTTTATAGCAGCTGTTGAGGGACTTGATCAAACAAGATATCAACAGCAAGCAGAACTGTTGCTCGAGCAATATAAACTAGCCGAAGTCGCACATACATTACCTGCAACATACTCAAAAGGGATGCAGCAAAAAGCAATGTTAATTTTAGCTTTAATTACTAATCCAGAAATCTATATTATAGATGAACCTTTTATCGGATTAGATCCGATGGCAATGAAACTATTTCTAACATCAATAGAGGAAGAACGTTCTAAGGGAGCAGGAATACTCATGTCGACGCATGTACTTGATACAGCGGAAAAGGTATGTGATCGCTTTTTATTGGTAAACAAGGGACGATTAGCCGCATACGGTACACTCGAGGAAATTAGGGGGATTTGTAAGCTTCCTAATGGATCATTATTTGATTGCTTTCATTACATCGCTGAGGAGCAAGTGTAATGAATGGAATCTCTTTATTTTATACAAGACTGTTGAGGGAATGGAAGTTTCAGTACGGTGTTATTAAAAGTGTAGCGGATTGGACCATTCTTCTTTATATGATCCTCCCATCCATTGCCATTGGTATTGGTATATATCGTTCCTGGTGGATAGAGGTTCCAAACTGGATTTTACCTATTCCGGTTGAACTCGTTTTTTTGATTGGTTATGTTTTCACTTGGTTTGGAAATTACCGTACATTTATAGAAGAGGCTGATAAAGTATTTTTAATAAAGAATAAGCGTCTCTTTTTACGAATGAAGATATGGAGCTATTTTTCAACTGTTATTAGTCAAACACTCTCTTTGGTTCTACTACTCTGTGTTTTACTCCCTTTTTTTATTGTTCATTATGAACTTAAGTTAGCAAATATCTTGGTGTATCTTTTCTACCTTTTGCACATTAAGATTTTACTGATGTATGGAAAACTACAGTTACGTAGGATGAAGCAAAAATACATACGGTTTCTATTCTTATTTTTTGTGTTTGTGATAGGCAGCTGGATCACGCAATTGGTCATTTGGGCTATCGCAAACCATTCATTAGTTCTCATGTGTATCGCTTGGGTTCCTGGTATGGTGGGGGTGTATTTATCGACTCGAAAGCTTCTGAAAATAAGTAGTTTTGATGAAGAACTCATGATCGAAAGAGAGGAAAAGCTAAAATACGTTGGTCTTATTTATCAATTTTCTTATTCTGTTGAAAAGACCACCCCTGTTATTCGGAAAAATCCTTTATTGTTTCGGCATTCCAAACGACTCTTTAAAAAGAGGACTCCTAGTCATGCCTTTATCGAATTGTTTCTGAAGGTGTTTCTGCGAAATTATTCGTATGTGTTTTCGTACTTACAGATTATTGGTGTTACCATATCAGCGATGGTTGTCTCACCAACGATCTGGCTTGTCGGCCTCTTTTTTGTCGCTTTTCTTTTTATCCTTCGTTGGTATCTTGATGCTTGTTGGGTGAAAATTACCGCTTCACATCCACTCATTGGAAAGTATAAGGATCACCCGGGTTATTACGAAGGCAAGCGTAAAGCGGTGAATAGTTTGTTTCTTCTAGGAATTGTCATTGCGGTTGTCTTTTCCCGCACGGGGATATATTATTTAAGTCAAGTAGATTGGATTTTTTAGGAGGATTTTCGTGACAAACATCAATTGGTTTTCAGAAGTCGAAAAAAGAAAGGATTCATTAATTGAAGATACACAAAAGCTTTTACAAATAAAAAGCGTTCTAGATGAAGAAAATGCCACTGATGATGCACCGCTCGGACAGGGAGTAAAGGATGCACTTGTCCACATGCTTGAACTTGGGAAATCTGATGGGTTTTCAATCAAGAATGTAGGAAATCTTGCTGGGCATGTAGAATTCGGAGAAGGAAAGGAAAGCGTCGGAATTCTTTGTCACGTTGATGTTGTCCCAGAAGGAGATGGATGGTCGAGTGACCCGTATGCAGCGGAGATACGTAACGGGAACATTTATGCTCGTGGTGCCATTGATGATAAGGGACCAACGATGGCCGCATATTACGCGATGAAAATTGTAAAAGAACTTCAACTGCCTTTATCGAAAAGAGTGCGAATGATCATCGGGACGGATGAAGAAAGCAACTGGCGCTGTGTGGATCATTATTTTGAACATGAAGAAATGCCAACCATGGGGTTTGCACCAGATGCTGATTTCCCGATTATATTTGCTGAAAAAGGAATCTCAGATTTTGATATTGTGCAAAGGACATACGAAACTGAGGATAACAGTGGAACTACTGTATTATCTTTTCAAGCAGGTAGACGCTATAATATGGTTCCTGACTTCGCCAAGGCAGCCTTACATACCAATCAAGAAGAAACACATATTATTCAAGAATTTCAAAGCTTCCTTGATGAGCAACAGCTGAATGGAAAATACTTTATAGATAAAGGAGAACTTATTTTAGAACTAGAAGGAATATCTGTTCATGGAATGGAACCTGATCTTGGTAAAAATGCCGGCATTCTTTTAGCCGTTTTCCTAAATAAATTACAACTAAGTGGTCTAGCAAAACAGTATTTCTCCTTTATTCAAACCTATTTCTATCATGATAGCCGTGGAAAACAATTAGGAATAGCTTATACGGATGATAACTCTGGGGATCTTACGTTAAACGTTGGAAAACTTTCCTTTACAAAAGAAAATGGCGGGATGTTAGGAATCAATCTTCGTTATCCTGTCACAGCAGAACTTGATCAAATACAGGAAAAGTTAGCTCCTGTTTTACATGAACAAGGTTTTGAGGTTCAAAATGTATCAGACTCCAAACCCCATCATGTGGATGAAAAGGATTTTCTGATTCAAACCCTAAAAAAGGTTTATGAAGAACAAACGGGTGAGAAGGCAGAGTTGCTGGCGATTGGTGGGGGCACCTATGCACGTTCGCTGCAATCAGGAGTTGCCTTTGGGCCATTATTTCCAGGTCGACCGGACGTGGCTCACCAAAAGGATGAGTATATGGTTTTAGAGGATTTGCTAAAAGCAACAGCAATCTATGCTCAGGCCATATATGAATTAGCTAAATAAATAGAGGACAAAGGGAGTGTATGTATGGAATACGTTATTGTTGGTGGAGTAATAGTAGATCGTGGACTTGCAACCGTCGATATTGAGGATCGTGGCTATCAGTTTGGTGATGGCGTTTATGAAGTGATACGGGTGTATAATGGAAAAATGTTTACCGCCAAGGAACATTTGAATCGATTGCAGGAAAGTGCGGAAAAGATAACCATTCAAATACCTTATCAACCGTCTGAACTAGAGGAAATGTTAAAAGGTCTTATTGAGAAAAATGAGCTGACTAATGGCATTGTTTATATGCAATTTTCAAGGGGAGTATCACCGCGTAATCATGCCTTCCCTCACAACGTAGCTCCTACTTTTGTTGCATATACGAGAAAAGTTGATCGTCCGGTTAGCAGTATGCAAGAAGGTATAAAGGCAATATTTATTGATGACATTCGTTGGCTGCGCTGTGATATCAAGAGTCTGAATTTACTAGGGAATCTCCTTGCCAAACAGAAAGCAGTAGAAGCTGGTTGCTTTGAGGCGATACAACATCGAGGTGATATCGTAACAGAAGGCAGTTCCTCAAATGTAGCCATTGTAAAAAATGGAACGGTCATCACTCATCCAGCGAACAACTTGATTTTAAACGGAATAACAAGGCAAAAAGTGAAACAAGTATGTGAGCAAAATCAAATTCCTTTTGAAGAAAAAGAGTTCACAGTTGAAGAGGTTTTACGTGCGGATGAAGTATTTTTATGTGGAACAACTGTAGAGGTAACACCAATTGTAGAAGTTGAGGAGAAAAAAATCTCTGGAGGAACTCCAGGAGAAGTTACGAAAAAGCTTCAGCAGTTGATAAAGGACGAAATAGAGAAGGAATGCGGAACCATAGAGTAACTAAAATAGGCTGCCTACTAGGGCAGCCTTCTCTAGTATCTTAAGAAAATAAATCACTTGAAAGATATCTTTCACCGGTATCACATGCGATGCAGACAACAACGTCATCAGGGCCAAGAGTTTTAGCAACTTCTATGGCAGCGAAGCAGGCGGCACCAGAGGATGGCCCAACTAATATTCCTTCTTCACTAGCCAATCTTCTTGTGATTGTGTAGGCATCTTCATCCGTTATTTTATGAATATGGTCGTATACATTCTGGTTTAGGATATCAGGAATAAATCCTGGGCTCGTTCCTACTAGTTTATGCTTCCCAGGTTTGCCCCCAGAAAGGACCGGTGAGCCTGCAGGTTCCACTACATGGACTTGCAAATTTGAATAATGTTCTTTTAACACTTCACCCGTTCCAGTTATCGTGCCTCCTGTTCCCGCAGTGGCGACAAATGCGGAAAGCGGCTTACCTATTTCTTTCATAGCTTCAACAATTTCAAGAGCGGTAGAGTGTCTGTGTGCATCTGGATTTGCTTCGTTTTCAAATTGCATAGGCAAATAACTATTTGGTATTTCTTTTGCTAGCTCTTGTGCCTTTTTTATCGAACCAGGCATTTTTTCATCACCTGGTGTTAAAACAACCTCAGCACCGTATGCCTTTAATAGATTGATGCGTTCCTTTGTCATGGTATCAGGCATGACTAATATGGAACGGTATCCTCGGGCCGCAGCATTCATGGCTAGTCCAATTCCTGTGTTCCCGCTTGTAGGCTCAATAATAGTTGCACCCTTTTTTAATAATCCCTTCTGTTCAGCTGTAATAATCATGTTGAATGCCGCACGATCCTTTACACTTTTACTAGGATTAAAAAATTCGAGTTTTAAATAGACGGAAGCACCATTTTTGGGTGCCAAACGATTTAATTTAAGTAAAGGGGTTTCCCCAATTAGTTCCGCAATATTTTGAACAACTTTCATCTAATGTTCTCCTAACCTTCAATTATTTTCCTTGGAATTCGAAATTTTTACTACAAAAATGGGAAATGTAACATATAAAAGAGAATAACTTTATTATACCTAAAGAGGTATATTGTATTCAAACATATGTACTTCGTGTAATCGTCATTTTTTCGATTCAGTTTCAATCTCTGTTAAAATATAAGAAAGCTTGAAAGGTTTGAAAAGTTATAATGGATAAAAAAACTCATTTTTTTTATGCAGTAAAAATACCAAGTGATACGAAAAACCTTGTATATAATAAACTACTCCCACTCCAAAAAGACTTTCCTTTTCAAAAATGGGTTCATCCTAAGGATTATCATATTACTCTAGCCTTTTTAGGAAACGCAGAAACAGGCATGTTGGAAAAGTCGATTCAACTTGTATCCGATGCACTTAAGAAAGAAAATGCTTTTCCTCTAGATATTGAAGGACTAGATACTTTTGGAAGAAAGGAGTCTCCAAGAATCTTTTGGGTGCGATTAGTGGAACAAATTTGTTTATACGAAGTAAGGAAAAAGGTATTTCATGCTTGCGAGTTAGCTGGTTTTCCCCTTGAAAAGAGACCGTTTCATCCACATATAACAGTAGCAAGAAAGTGGAAGGGAGATACCACATTTGCGCCTGAATCACTACAACAAAAGAACCCTTTTGTTCGTGACGCTATCTCGTTTGTTGCTAATGAAATTGTGTTGTACCAGACACATGTGGAAAGAGAACCAAAATACGAGGTTGTTCAATCTTTTAAGTTATAGATCATCTGTTTATAGAAAGGAAAACCCGCATGGGCCAATTAATTAAACTGCAAGATTATGTTTCACGTTACGAACAAAATATTTACGAATATCCAACTAGATATGTAAGGTTGAAAAAGCAGCAATGGGAAAAAATCTACTCTCTCTGGGAGTCAGATTCTATCATTGAAAGCATTCAACCGGTCTCAACGAATTGGTTAGAAGAAGATAAACAGCCCTTAGTTGATCGTATGAAGGGATTTTTTAAAAGAGAAAGAAAAGACGAAGAAGCGGTGGAGAAGGAGATACAATCGGAGGTACAAGAATCTTCAGGTCTTTCATTTTCCCCTTCTTTTACCTTTAAACCAGCTACTGAAGTTGAGCTCAAGCATCAATTTCTCGACCAATTATTTCGTTTTCAAATGAAATGGGCGAGCACAACCTTGTTAGAGCAATCAAATATCAGTAAGAAGTATTTGTATGATCACAGACTTAAGTATTTTTTGCAACGCTTTCCCGATACAACCCTCGTGATGTATGAGCCAATCTTTCTATTGAAAAAAGCTCCGGTAGAAGTAGAGACGATTTTGATCACCCCAACAGAGGTGTGGTGTATCAGCTTCTTAGAGGAAGAGGACCATGCTGTATTTCAAGGAACGAAAGAAAGGTTTTGGGTAAAGCGTCATCAAGATCAGGAACAAAAGGTGTTAAATCCACTTATTGGGCTTAATCGTACAGAAAAAATTGTAAAGAAAATATTTGAGTTGTATGAAATAGAGTTGCCGATTCATAAAGTAGTATTAAGTAGAAATGGCTATATTGATTATCCCTTTCCACCCTATGGTTTAAAGCTCATTGAAAAAAGAAATTACGAAGAATGGTTTCAAACGATGAGAAGCAATAAAACTCCACTAAAGCATGCTCAGCTTAAAGCAGCGCAAATGCTTCTTCAGTTTAGTCAAACAACGAGTATGCGCCGACTAGAATGGGATGTTTTAAATAAAGGGGAACAAGAAGAAAAAGAATTTTAGACACGTATGGGATGATAAAAATGGGGAAATTATACTTTATTATTAATCCAAATGCCAAAAATGGCTATAGTTTAAAAGTGTGGGCTAAAGTAGAAAAAGAATTACAAAGACAACAAATTCCCTACGAAGCGTTTCTGACCGCTTATAAAGGAAATGGTGCTGAAATAGCGATGCTTCTTGCTAAGCAAGAAGGAGAGGTATCAATCATTGTTGTTGGAGGAGATGGAACATTAAATGAGGTAGTTAATGGGGTAATCTCTATTCCACATGTCAAAGTTGGATTTATTCCTGCTGGTTCTGGAAATGATTTTGCAAGAGGATTTAAAATACCAAGAAATCCTCTTCATGCATTATCCGTATTGTTAAGAGAGAGAAAGCAAGAACCGAGGTTAACTGACGTTGGTAGAATATCAAGCTCCAGTATGGAGAACCTGTACTTCATAAATAACATGGGAGCAGGTCTCTACGGCTTAATTTCCAAACTCGCCAATCAATCAAAGATGAAAAAGTGGCTAAATAAATTATCCTTGGGTGGCCTAGTATACGTGTACTTGCTTATTAAGGAAATTCTATTTTATCAACCGACAGATGTTCAACTTACTGTGGATGGCATCGCTCATGATTTTACTGCTACCTGGTTTGTGACTGTGGCCAACCAGCCGTTTTATGGAGGAGGAATGCAAATTGCTCCGAGTGCAAAAACCGATGATGGCTTGTTAAATATTATTATCGTGCATCGTTTATCAAGGCTAAAAATGCTTTCTGTGTTTGTAAGCGTTTTTTGGGGTGGTCATGTCGCCTTCAAAGAAGTGAAGATGGTAACTGGACGAGAAATTCAAATATATTCTTCTACCCCTATGATGGCGCATGCTGACGGTGATTATTTTGCTGAAACGCCTTTACAAATTCAGGCTTGTCAGCAGGTGTTGCCAATTATCACAAGGGGAATAAAGAAGGATAGGGGGCAGAAGGAGCTGAAAAATGCATGATTATTATTGAAAGACTTTTTTATGCCTATTTAGATGATGTAAACATAATTACGATCTTGTTACCTATGAGTTATCATAATGGCGAGTCAAAGGAATTTTCACTCAAAGCTGGTGATAAAACTGAGAAGTTAGCTATTATTGAGAAAATACGATTACATGATTCCGTTAAATATATTTGCCATACAGACAAGGAACCGGAAATCGGATGGACTTATTGTGTGATGGATGAATATGGAGGGGAGACAGATCTCCAGATAGGAGCGGTTATCCGATCTCCTCAGTTTGATGAAAAATTTTACTATGACGGGCCTATGGGAATCCAATATTCACCAGAAAGGACCGTCTTTACACTTTGGGCTCCTACCGCAACACAATGTCAGGTAAAACTTGCTCGGACAGCTGACGATCAAACATGTCAATACGAAATGACACGCATGGATAAAGGGATATGGGTCACTACAGTAGAAGGAGATCTCGAAGGACATCACTATACTTATCTCGTTTGTGTGAATCTTCAATGGAGAGAAGCGGTTGATCCTTATGTTGTTGCTGTTACAGCAAATGGGGAAAAAGGAGTGATAATCGATCTAAATCGAACACCTGTGGTAAGTAAACCGCTAACAGGATTTAATTCCCCTACTGACGCTATTATTTATGAAGCACATATTAGAGACTTAACCATCCACCCAAATAGTGGAGTTACAGATAAAGGTTTATATTTAGGTGCGAGTGAACGAGATACGTTTACTAGCCACGGTCAGCTTACTGGACTTAGCTATATAAAGGATTTAGGAGTAACACACATCGAGCTGCTCCCACTACATGATTTTGCTGGTGTTGATGAGCTAGGGGATAAGGAAGATTATAACTGGGGATATAACCCCATACACTTCAATGCTCCTGAAGGAAGTTATTCATCAAATTGTCATGATCCGTATGCCAGAATCAATGAATTAAAGAAGTTAGTTGGCGCTGTTCACGATGAAGGACTTCGAGTTATATTGGATGTTGTATACAACCATGTATACATTAGAGAACAATCTTCTTTTGAAAAAATTGTACCAGGCTATTTTTTTCGACATGATCAAAATGGAATGCCCTCTAATGGAACAGGAGTAGGAAATGATATTGCTTCTGAACGAAAAATGGTGAGGAAATTTATCGTCGAATCGGTCCTCTTTTGGAAAAAAGAATACGGAATAGATGGGTTTCGTTTTGATTTGATGGGGATCTTAGATATAGAAACGATGAATGAAATAAGAAAATCGCTTGATTTATTGGATCCTTCGACCATTATGATTGGGGAAGGATGGGATTTAAATACTCCGATCGCCATTGACACAAAGGCGAGTATTCGTAATCAGAAGAAACTTCCAAGAGTTGGTCAATTCAATGACTTCTTTAGGGATACGGTAAAGGGAAATACATTCAATCTCCATGATAAAGGCTACGCATTAGGAAATGAAAGATACTTCGAGGCTGCAAAGAAAATTTTAGCAGGTAGTGTAGGTTTGAAGGAAAAGGGATTATTTCAAGAACCCATTCAATCGGTAAACTACATCGAATCTCATGACAACCATACCTTTTGGGATAAACTCCTTATATGTGAAAAAGAGGAGCCTGAAGAGATTAGAAAAAAGCAGCAGAGATTGGCAACTGCATTTGTTCTCTTGTCTCAAGGAGTTCCCTTCTTACATTGTGGCCAAGAATTTTTTCGGACCAAAAAAGGAAATGGAAATAGTTATCGATCGCCTAATGACATTAATCAAGTGGATTGGGACCGAGTATATGAAAATAAAGAGCATGTAGACTATATCATGGGATTAATCAAATTAAGAAAATCACATCAAGCCTTTCGTTTTCATTCAACCGAACTGATTAATAAGCATATGTCTTTCTTACCAGTGGAAAAGCCTGTTATTGGATACACACTTCGTGATGTTAGGAAATTTGGAATATGGAGTGAAATCATCGTTCTATTCAATCCTCTAAAAACTGAACGTCATGTTTCGTTACCTACCGCTGATTGGCAGGTCATTGCGGATCAAAACATCGTAGAAATGAATGGGATTTATCAAATACATGAAAAAGAATTTAGTCTCCCTCCACTTAGTGTTTATGTACTAGTCAAGTAAGAAAGTATGATGTCTCTACTTGACGAAGGAAACACTAGGAGATAAAATCTATAAAGATGGCTATTGTCGAATTTCTTTACAATAGCCGTCTTTTTTACTTGTAAGGCACTTGTGCTTTACCATGGTGAATACTTAATAAAGAAAAGTACTTATTATAGAAACTAACGACGCAGTTAAAATGAAGGTGAACAATTTTGGAACACTTATTTGGACAAGAGTGGGAAATCGTTCCTGCAGGAGGAGCGACAGGAGAAGCGTTTATTGCACAGCATGAAGATCAGAGGCTCTTTCTTAAACGAAATTCCTCTCCATTCCTTGCCGTATTATCAGCAGAAGGTATTGTTCCAAAGCTAATTTGGACAAAAAGGCTTGAAAACGGGGATGTAATCACCGCTCAGCAATGGTTAGAGGGAAGAGAGCTAAAGGCACAAGATATGAATACGAAGCGAGTGGCAAAGCTCCTAAAGAAGATTCACCAGTCGGAAGCCTTACTCGGCATGCTAAAAAGGATGGGGAAAACTCCATTAGAGCCTGTTCATCTTTTGTCCATTTTAGTGCAGGAGCTAGATGAGGATGTGAAATCTCACGCGGCCATTCAAGAGGCTCTATTATTCTTGCATCAGGAGCTTGATAGTATACATTATGAGGAAAAAGTTGTTTGTCATTGCGATGTTAATCACAATAACTGGTTGCTCACAGAAAGCAACCAGTTGTATCTCATTGATTGGGATGGTGCGATGATTGCCGACCCTGCCATAGACTTAGGAATGATGCTGTATTGGTATCTCCCGCAAGACAAATGGAGCGAATGGTTAGACATGTATGAAATAGAGCTTACGGACGAACTGATGCTGCGAATGAAATGGTATACGATTGCACAGACCATCTCATCTATTCAATGGCATAAAAATAAGGATAGATACGAAGAGATGAATTACTGGGTGAATTATTTGTCTACTCTGGTTGGTCAAGAAAATTGATCGATTTCTGAAACCCACTGTCCAAGTTGTTCTTGGTGCGACTCAATATGTTGATCTAGCTCATTCGTATTTGCACCGTGCTGAGAATAGCTGTAAATTTGTTCCAGTACATTTTTTACATTATAATCGAGTTCCGTGTTAACCATCAGTGATTTTACCAAACGTTCTAATTGTTCACATTCAGATACCGACCCACAACAATCGGTACTGTGATTCGTTAATATATCTTTTAATAAATTCATTTGATCTTTCTGTTCTAAAGGCATTCGATACACCCTTTCAAGGTTGCTTGAAAATACGCAAAAAGGAACTTCACATTTATGTTGTGAATTCCTTTTTTTATTTATACGTAAATTAATTATATGGACGAAGTATTAGTTTTGGTTGCAACAAAATTGCTCACATGATATGGTTTGAACGATAGATTATTTTAGGGGTGTCAACATGCGTTTAAGAAATAAGCCTTGGGCAAAGGATAGGCTCGAATCCTATCCGCAATATGTTGTAGCAAATCCAGAAAGCTACAAAGGAAATTGGAAAGAAGTATTCGGGAATGACCAGCCTATTCACATCGAAATTGGAACAGGTAAAGGTCGTTTCATTACTGAAATGGCTAAAGCAAATCCACATATTAATTATATTGGTATTGAGGTATATAAAAGTGTAATTGTTATTGCTCTCGACCGCCTAATTGAAGAAGACCTTCCTAATCTGCGTCTGATGAACGTTAATGCTGTCGAACTTCAGAAGTATTTTGCTAAGGGTGATGTTGATCAAGTTTATTTAAATTTCTCTGATCCTTGGCCGAAAACACGCCATGAGAAGAGAAGGTTAACATACAAAACTTTCCTTTCTATTTATGAAAATATTCTGGTAGATAACGGTGAGATTCACTTTAAAACAGATAATCAAGGTTTATTTGAGTTCTCTCTTAGAAGCTTTTCGGAGTACGGAATGCTTTTAAAGTATGTAAGCTTAGATCTTCATAATAGTTCTTATGAAGGAAATATTATGACAGAATACGAAGAGAAGTTCTCTTCCAAAGGCTCTCGTATCTATCGTTGCGAAGTTCAATTTCAGAAAAAATAAGCAGTCCTACTATTGTAGGACTGTTTTTTTTCGTAAGGAGTTGGGTAAGTTAATAATATTTACGGAGATTATGTGAAGGGGGAAGAATGAATGCTCACTCCAGAACAGCGAATTGAATTACATGGATTTAATAACTTAACTAAGTCACTTAGCTTTAATATGTATGATATTTGTTACACCAAAACCAGGCAAGAGCGGGAAGCTTACTTAGAATATATTGATGAACAATATAATGCAGATCGGTTAACAAAAATTTTAAAAAATGTATCCGATATTATTGGTGCACATGTCTTAAATATTGCTCAGCAGGATTATGTACCACAGGGAGCAAGTGTGACCATTCTCGTTTCTGAAGGACCTGTTGTTGAGGTGCCGACTGAATCTACATATGATGAATCTCCAGGGCCACTTCCGGATTCAGTGGTTATGCAATTGGATAAAAGTCATATTACGGTTCATACGTACCCGGAGTTCCATCCATACGAAGGAATTAGTACCTTCCGTGCGGACATCGATGTTTCCACTTGTGGGGAAATTTCTCCTTTAAAAGCGTTACATTACTTAATCCATTCATTTGATACAGATATCATGACCATTGATTATCGGGTACGCGGGTTTACGAGGGATAAACATGGTCACAAATTGTTTATCGATCATGATATCACATCGATACAAAACTTTATACCAGACGAGATCAAGAATCAATATGATATGATTGATGTAAACGTATATCAAGAAAATATCTTTCATACGAAGTGCAAACTGAAAAATTTTGATTTAAATAATTATTTATTTGGATACACAAAGGATTCATTAAGCATATATGAGCAGGAAGAAATTACTGAAAGCTTAACAACCGAAATGGATGAAATTTTTTATGGAAAAAATTTTCTACAGTAATCAAGTGAGTCTATTTTCTTAATAGACTCTTTTTTATATTCCTTAAAAAGGAAGGAGTGGTACAATACAGGTATAAGACCTAGGGGGGATGAAATGGAAACGTTACAGTTAAAACATGTAAAGCTTACTTGGTTGAAAGGCGGAGTTACTCACTTAGATGGTGGTGCCATGTTTGGTGTCGTTCCGAAAGCACTTTGGTCAAAGAAATACCCTCATAACGACAAAAATCAAATTGAGCTTAGAACGGACCCTATTTTAATCCAGCAAGAAGGGAAAAACTTTTTGGTTGAGACTGGAATTGGGAAAGGAAAGCTGTCTGACAAACAAAAAAAGAATTTCGGCGTAACAGAGGAATCAGCACTGCTACAATCCTTAGAAGTACTAGGGTTAACAAAAGAAGATATTGATTATGTCTTAATGACACATATGCACTTTGATCATGCTTGTGGGCTAACAGAAAAAGTGAATAACGAGTATATAGCCGCATTTCCTAACGCAGAAATTATCGTTTCCACAGTAGAGTGGAATGAAATGAGAAAACCAAATATTCGGTCTCAAAATACATACTGGAAAGAAAATTGGCAAAGCATAGAGTCACAGGTGGTTCCTTTTGAGCATGAGTGGGTCAATGGGAAAATAAAAATGGTTCATACGGGTGGACATAGTGATGGACATTCCATTCTTATCGTTGAGGATGACAATGAAGTGATTATTCATATGGCAGATATCATGCCAACACATGCCCATCAAAATCCACTTTGGGTTATGGCATATGATGATTATCCAATGAATTCGATAGATGCAAAACAAAAGTGGCTCCAATTTGGGTTGGAGAATCATGCTTGGTTTACCTTTTATCATGATGCTTTCTATCGGGCAATAAAGTGGAATGATCATAATGAAATTGTTGAGTCAGTGAAGAGAGGTATATAAGAAAAGCTGCCTTATTCGGCAGCTTTTCTTAAAGTGGATAAACTTCTAGAATAGATCCGGTTTTTGCATCTGAAATAAATTCGTATTGTTCTAAAGTGTCATCTACCGTTCGTGATACTCCACCTTTATACACATCATAGGTTATATTGTTTTTTTCAAACGGCTCGGTTGTCATTTGAATCCAAGAGCCGCTAATCGGACCTCTTTCTTTAAATTTTACCTTTGCGTGTGTAAGGGCTTTCTCTGGGGACACGTTGCCCTTTTGGGAGACCCATTCACTAGCTAGAAAGCCTGAAATGATTCCAACAGAAACACCAGTTAAAAATGATTTCCAGTTCATAAAGCCCCTCCTTTTTCATACAAATAAATTCTCCTCCTTCCATCATATCAAATTTTGCGTACATAATTAAGAGTAGCAACCAATAAAGTGGTAACATGTCGGAAAGTTAAGTAAAATAAAGAATGTACATAAAGAGTCATGTGAATATTAGGAGGCCATAATACATGAATTCGAAGACATTACAGCTTTTCAAAACGCTAACGGAACTTCAGGGTGCATCTGGAAATGAGCATATGGTTAGAAAGTTTATGCGTGAACAATTAACTCAGTATTCTGATGAAATCATTCAAGATAATTTAGGAAGTATTTTTGGAGTGAAGCACGGAAATGCCAATGGCCCTCGTGTCATGGTTGCGGGACATATGGACGAGGTTGGATTTATGGTAACGGCGATTACAGATAATGGGATGATTCGTTTTCAGCCATTAGGCGGTTGGTGGAGCCAAGTTCTACTAGCACAGCGTGTACAGGTCATGACAAATGACGGTCCTGTTATTGGGGTGATTGCTTCCATTCCTCCTCATCTTTTGGATGAAAGTAAGAGAAGTAAGCCGATGGAAATTAGTAATATGTTAATTGATATTGGGGCTGATAGCAGGGACCATGCGAAGGAACTAGGAATTAAACCAGGACAGCAAATTGTTCCGATCTGTCCGTTTACCCCAATGGCAAATGAAAAGAAAATAATGGCTAAGGCTTGGGATAACCGATATGGTTGTGGTCTAGCTATTGAATTATTAGAAGAAGTTCAAGGAGAAAGTTTACCAAACACTTTATATTCTGGCGCAACCGTTCAGGAAGAAGTTGGATTAAGAGGTGCACAAACAGCAGCCGCTTTAATTAAGCCAGATATCTTCTTTGCCCTTGATGCAAGTCCTGCAAATGATGCTGCAGGTGATAAAAATGAGTTTGGCCAACTAGGAAAAGGAGCGCTCCTAAGAATTCTAGATCGATCAATGGTGACCCATCGAGGGATGAGAGAGTTTGTTCTAGATACAGCAGAAACACATAATATATCATATCAATACTTTGTCTCCCCTGGTGGTACTGATGCTGGACGAGTGCATATTTCAAATGAAGGAGTTCCAAGTGCTGTTGTTGGTATTTGCTCTCGATACATTCATACTGCCGCTTCGATTGTTCATGTTGACGATTATGCTGCTGCAAAAGAGCTTTTAATAAGACTTGTAAAAGCTTGTGACCAGACTACCGTAGATACAATTAGACAAAATAGTTAATAACGGTAGGGAGGTAACCATTGGGAACCTCCTTTTATATTGAAGTTGAGGTGTAGTTATATGCATGTGGCAGTAGGCTCAAAAAACCAAACGAAAGTAAAAGCTGTTGAAGAGGCTTTTAAGAGCTATGATGCAACGGTTAACGGAATTGATGTCCCATCTGGAGTAAGTGAACAACCCTTTTCAGATGAAGAGACGATTCAAGGAGCCATCAATCGAGCGCAAGTAACACTTGAAATCAGTGATGCAGAAATAGGGATAGGTCTTGAAGGTGGAGTACAGCAAACGAAATTTGGAATGATGTTATGTAATTGGGGTGCATTAGTTCAACATGGAAAAACCCCCATTATCAGCGGCGGAGCTAGAATCTTATTACCAAAAGAAATTGAGCATAGGCTTTTAGTAGGGGAAGAATTGGGTCCGATCATGGATGATATCATGAATAAAACAAATATTCGAAGCAAAGAAGGGGCAATAGGAATCTTTACAAATGGACTCATCCCGAGGCAGGAAATGTTTCTTCACGTTAGCACTTTACTCGTTGGTCAATTAGAATACAGGAACATAAATGGTTTAGAAACACAATTGTAACAATTGGAAGGCTTGTCATTGGATAGGGAGACGGGTATGATAGAAAGGAAGACAATAGTTCCTATGTAGGGAGGAAGAAAGTATGAGAAAGTATATACAGGCATCTCTCCTCTGTATAGCTGCTCTATTTTACCTTAACGGATGTTCTGCATCCTTTGACGAAGAGGAAACAGAAACAGTTGATGTTGTGGAGAACGCATTTAAGGAAGAGGCTAAAAAACCAAATAATAAAACTGAGGAAATTGAATATTATTTACCTTTTGGTTTTGAAGTGGAAGAAGAATCTCCCAATAATATTATTTTAAAGAATGGTTCAAAAACATATATATTGTTTTACAATCCAATAGAAGGTCAAGATAGTGAAGTCGTTTACCAAGCAACAGTAGATCAAGACAAATACGATACCGATAAAGTAATCAAAACGGATGGAAAATTTGGCTTTTTATTAGTAAAAAAGCTCGAAGATAACCTGAATGAGCTAACTATAGGGGTCGGTGGTATGAAGATTACCACAGAAACAAAAACAAGGTCCCTTAGTAGCGAAGCAGACATGATGATTGACATTGTTAACTCCATAAAGTTAAAAGAAAGCGAAGGATGAATTCCTTCGTTTTTTTTTGTTAGAAAATAATGTATATGTTTTAGAACTTGGAACAGTGTCTAGCTCCTCGGTGGAATAATCTAATGCCATTATTCCTTGGTCATAAGCCAAAGCCCTACAGAGGTCAGGACCTCTTTCGGTCTCCGTCTTATGCCTGTCGGAGCTTACCAAGGCGCTTGCGCTTTTCTTGTAAGTCTAATTTCTTTTCAGAGGGGCTACAATGTTTTAGAATATGGTAGTCTGTATAACTATTTACGTAATGTATAAACTGTTATGGGAGGTAATTATATGAAAATGCTTGAGAGTGTAGAACAGTTTGAAACGATGAAAAACAACGGGAAACATATATTTATGTTTTCAGCAAATTGGTGTCCAGACTGCCGAGTGATTGAGCCGGTCTTGCCAGAAATAGAAGAGAAATATAGTGAATACAATTTTGTTCATGTAGATCGTGATCAGTTTATTGACCTGTGTATTAGCTTAGATGTGTTTGGAATCCCTAGCTTTATCGCGTTTGCAGATGGAAATGAGCTAGGCCGTTTTGTCAGCAAAGACCGGAAAACACAAGAGCAAATTGAGCAATTTATCGAAGGTCTATAATAATGAAATAGCTCCCAATCCTCCCAAGATTGGGGCTATTTCATGTAGATAAAAGCAAAATTCTCCAATAAGGAGGCAAGTATTTATGAAGATGGATAGTAAAAAAATGAAGACGGAACTTGAAAAACGCCTTCAAAGTGATAACCGTACGATCACATATGATCGAAAAAACGATCAATTACGTATAGAGAGCAAGGAAAGTGGAAGAGGAATTACGGTTGAGTTGCCTAGAATTATAGCAAAATGGGAAGTAGACAAAGAAAAGGCCATCGATGAAGTCGTATACTATGTTGAAGAAGGCCTTAAGGCAATGGATGAGAAAACGACTCAAGAAGGTGAAAAGACTCGAATTTTCCCTGTCATACGCTCAACGTCTACCCCTGTTGTATCGCGTGAAGAAATTCCTTTAGTATATGATGATCATACGGCCGAAACCAGGGTTTATTATGCGCTAGATTTGGGAAATGCATACCGAATTATTGATGGAGCATTAATGGCAAAGGAAAATTGGACGAGAGACTATATCCGCGAAGTAGCTCTTTTCAATGTAAGAAGCCTTAAAACTACCATGAAACGTGATGAAGTGGCAGGAAATATCTTTTATTTTCTTAATACAAATGACGGGTATGATGCAAGCCGTGTCTTAAACGATTCGTTTTTGAAGGAAATGAGTTCGAAAATTACGGGTGATATGGCGGTAGCGGTACCACATCAGGATGTATTAATTCTGGCAGATATTCAAAATGAGACTGGTTATGATATTCTCGCACAAATGACCATGAGCTTCTTCGCCAGCGGTCGAGTGCCCATAACGGCATTATCCTTTTTATATGAAAATGGTGAATTAGAACCGATCTTTATCTTAGGAAAAAACAGAAGCAAAAAACCAAACTAAAGGGCCAATATTGGTCCTTTTTGCTTCTTTTGCTGTCGTGGAGTGAAAACCAACAAACTCAAATTTAGTTAGGTCAAAAGATTCAAAATTATATTATTACTAGCAATCTTTTATTTCTTGTCGATATTATTGTATTCAATGATAAAATAAGAAGACATGATGAGATAGAAGAAAGAGTGATAAGGTTTGAATTGGTTTAAGAAATTGTTTAGTAAAATAAGTGACGATGAAGTGGAAGAAATATATGAACAAAAGGTAGAACCATTTAAAGAAACAAGAAAAGAACAAAAGGATATGGATGCTCGAATCGTTTACCAGTATCCGAAGGGTAAATTTAAGTTCCCGTTAATACCGGATGAAAGAGAAATGCAGAAAACATCTAGAAAAAGTAGAGAAGAAAGGACTTCTTCCCGTCAGCGAACAGAACCAGTAATCAAAAGTGAAACGGTTCGTTCGAAACCTAGAGTCAACTCTCTTACAAAAAGCAAAGAAAGTCCACCTACGAAAAGTGAAACAAAAAATAGAGATGTATCAAGAAGACCGTTTCGACCAACAGAAATTCCTTCTCCGGTCTATGGGTTTGAGAAAAGGGTAAAACCGCAGGAGGAGAAGCCGGTAGAATACGAGTTAAACTCCTTTTTGAAGAAAGAGTACATAGAGCGTTCTTCTGAAACACCTGATAAGGTAGAAAGAATAGAGAAACAGGCCATTGAAGAAGTTGTTCAAGTAGAAGAAACGGTCATAAATACAGATCCAATTGAATTGATTAGCATGGATGTTACAGAGGAATCGCTTCCTGCAGAAACAGAAGCAGAACCAGAATATGCTCATGAAGAACAAATAGATCCAGTTGAAGAGGAAGTTATAGAGCACAATGTCCCATTAGAGCCTACCGGGGAATTGGAGGTTGCCGTAGCAACAGAGAGTTTCGCCCAGGAAGAGGAAAAACTACAAGCTGAACAGAGTGTACAAATAGAAGAACTGACCCTAGTGGAACCAAGTGTTCAGATAGAAGAACTGATCGTAGTTGAACAGAGTATACAGACAGAAGAACTGAATGTAGTTGAACAGAGTATACAGACAGAAGAACTGAATGTAGTTGAACAGAGTATACAGACAGAAGAACTGAATGTAGCTGAAGAGGAACTTGAACAGGTAGAGGTGCAAACAATCGAAGAAAGCACGCAACAGAATACCGAACAGGAGGAATTAGGTGGTCATGAAGAACCTCCTGTCGAACCTCCTGTCGAACCTGCGCCTAAACGCAAGCAATTGCCTTTTAATGTATTAATGTTGAAAGAAGATCGTCGTAGATTAGAGGAAAAAAGAAATCAAATAAAGAGTGAAGCCACTATTGAACCACCGAAACCATTTATACCTGAAAAGGAAGCCGAAGACAATGAGCAGCCTGCTAGCGTCAATGAGATAGCTGAAGTGATCGATGAGGAAAATCCGTACTACGTATTCCCGGAGCTCGATCTCCTGTCACCTCCCGTTATTTATGATACAAGTGGAGAATGGCTTGAGGAGCGGGAAAGACTTCTAAACGACACGTTAGAAAGTTTTAATGTTCGAGCAAGTGTGGTAAATGTTACACAAGGTCCATCGGTTACAAGGTTTGAGGTGCAACCGGAGCCGGGTGTAAAAGTAAACAAAATTACTAATCTAGCAGATGATATAAAATTAAGTCTTGCCGCAAAAGATATTCGGATTGAAGCACCGATTCCAGGAAAACACACGATCGGGATTGAGGTCCCGAATGAAGTAAGTAGACCGGTTTTACTCTCGGAAATTATTAACAGCACAGAATTTCTACAATCGAAGTCACCATTAACAGCTGTACTCGGACTAGATATATCCGGGAAGCCAATTGTAACTGATTTGCGTAAAATGCCGCACGGATTAATTGCAGGAGCTACTGGATCGGGGAAAAGTGTGTGTATAAATACAATCTTAGTCAGCCTTCTCTATAAAGCAAGGCCTGATGAATTAAAGCTTCTATTAATTGATCCGAAGATGGTTGAGCTAGCGCCTTATAATCAAATACCGCATCTTGTAAGCCCTGTGATTACCGATGTAAAAGCAGCAACAGCTGCCCTTAAGTGGGCTGTTGAGGAAATGGAAAGACGATACGAATTATTTGCACATACAGGAGTACGTGAGATTAATCGTTTTAATGAACAATGTGAGCAGCATAATCAACATGCCGATAAGCTACCGTTCATTGTCATTATTATAGATGAATTAGCGGACTTGATGATGATGGCCCCTGCAGATGTCGAGGAAGCGATATGTCGTATCGCTCAAAAGGCTAGAGCATGTGGGATTCACTTAATTATTGCAACACAACGACCGTCTGTTGATGTTATTACCGGATTAATTAAAGCAAATGTTCCTACAAGAATCGCCTTCTCTGTATCAAGTCAAATCGATTCTCGTACGATTATTGATATTGCTGGAGCAGAACGTCTACTAGGTCGTGGGGATATGCTATTTTTAGAAAATGGATCCTCAAAGCCTGTACGTCTTCAAGGTACATTTGTATCGGATGAAGAAATTGACCAAGTAGTAGCTCATGTTCGAAGAGAACAAAGTCCAAACTACTTGTTTCATCAAGAGGAGCTCTTAAAGAGGGCTGCTGTTACTGAAGAAGAAGATGAACTATTTTTTGAAGCATGTGAATTTGTAGTTGATCAAGGCTCTGCTTCCACCTCGAGCCTTCAAAGAAGATTCAAGATTGGTTATAATCGAGCCGCTAGATTAATTGATATGATGGAGAAAAACGGGTATATTTCTGAAAACCGTGGCAGTAAACCGCGTGATGTATTAATTAATCAGGATGATCTTCAAAGTATACAAGAAATGTAAGTATGGTTATTTTAGGCTTTTTTTCATAAACTATGGAGTAAAATAGACATACAAAGAAAAGGTATTATGGCCAAACGTTGCATAGTTTTTATAATTAAATAATGATATAATGTCACAATATGATAAAATCGTGTTCACTATTTGCAAACAAAGAGGGTTGTAATGCAAAAATGAGCAAATAAAAGAAAATGTCATATACTGTGATACAGTTAGAAGATGGTTGGAGGTTCTTTATATGACAATTTACCATTTTGTGGGTATAAAAGGATCTGGAATGAGTGCACTAGCACAAATTCTTCATGATATGAATTTTGAGGTTCAGGGTTCCGATGTTGAGAAACGTTTCTTTACACAGACGGCCCTTGAGCATTTAGGAATAAAGATCCTACCTTTCCAAAAAGAAAATATTGTACCAGGATTAACAGTTATTGCTGGAAATGCCTATAAAGATGAACATGAAGAAATTCAAGAAGCGATGAAACTAGGTTTACCTGTCATTCGATATCACCGTTTCTTAGGTGATTTTATGCAAAATTTTACTAGTATTGCTGTGACTGGTGCCCACGGGAAGACATCTACAACCGGGCTCCTTTCGCATGTCATGAGAGGTGCAAAACCAACTGCGTTTTTAATAGGAGATGGTACTGGTAAAGGAGAAGAAAATGCCGAGTATTTTGTGTTTGAAGCTTGTGAATATAGAAGGCATTTCCTTTCGTATTTTCCAGATTATGCAATCATGACGAATATTGATTTTGATCACCCTGACTATTTTGCCAATATTGATGATGTATTTTCTGCATTTCAAGAGATGGCATGGCAGGTAAAAAAAGGGATTTTTGCTTGTGGCGATGATGAACAGCTTCAAAAGATTCAAGCAAAAGTACCTGTTGTTTTTTATGGCTTTGGCGAAGAAAATGACTTCCAGGCTAGAAATGTTGTAAAAACTACTGAAGGAACGACCTTTGATGTATTTGTTAGAAACACTTTTTATGATACATTCCAGGTACCAACCTTTGGTGATCACAATGTATTAAATGCTCTTGCCGTTATTGCCATTTGTCACTATGAGGAGCTGTCAGCTGATAAGGTCAAGGAACAGCTCTTAAGCTTTACTGGTGTTAAGAGAAGGTTTACAGAAAAGTACGTCGGCTCTCAGGTATTGATTGATGATTATGCACATCATCCAACGGAGATTAAGGCGACGGTTGATGCAGCAAGACAAAAGTATCCAGATCGTGAAATTGTTGCTGTATTCCAGCCCCATACATTTACAAGAACACAAACATTTTTAGAGGAATTTGCTAATAGTCTTCAATTAGCAGATAAAGTATATTTATGTGATATTTTCGGTTCGGCTAGAGAGAACCATGGTAAGTTATCAATCGAGGACTTACGCAATAAGATCGAATCGGCTGAAATTATTAATGAAGAAAGTACAGAAACTCTAAAGCAACACGAAAACAGCGTCATCCTGTTCATGGGAGCAGGAGATATTCAAAAATTCCAAGAAGCTTACGAACGCCAATTATAACAAAAAGATGCAGCTTTAGTGGCTGCATCTTTTTGTTATTTTAAATTCTCAGGATTTAATACCTCGAGCTCTTTGATTACGAAGCGGCCATCCTTTCTAACTAGCACATCGTCAAAGTACATTTCTCCTCCACCGTAGTCGCTGCGTTGAATATTGACCATATCCCAGTGTATGTTCGAATGATTTCCATTAAAGGCGTCATCATAACATTGACCAGGCGTAAAATGGAAGCTTCCATCAATCTTTTCATCAAATAATATATCTTGCATCGGATGTAAGATATAAGGATTCACACCAATGGCAAATTCTCCGACAAAGCGTGCCCCTTCATCTGTATCGAATATTTTATTAATCCGCTCTGTATCATTTGCAGTTGCCTCAACAATTTTTCCATCCTTGAAGGTTAGTTTTACATTTTCAAATGTAAAGCCTTGATATGGAGATGGTGTATTGTAAGTGATAACTCCATTGACTGAATCACGTACTGGAGCAGTATATACCTCTCCATCAGGAATATTCATTTGTCCCGAGCACTTTATGGCAGGTATATCTTTGATAGAGAAGGATAGGTCAGTTCCTGGTCCAGTGATTCTTACTTTGTCAGTTTTGTTCATTAATTCGACTAAGGCATCCATTGCCTGATCCATTTTCCCATAATCTAAATTACAAACATTAAAATAAAAATCTTCAAAGCCCTCAGTGCTCATTTTTGCCAGTTGCGCCATTGATGAATTTGGATAACGTAGGACGACCCATTTGGTTTTAGGAACACGGATATCACGGTGTACTTTCTTCCCGATCGTTGATCCGTGAATTTTCATTTTGTCATCAGGAACATCCGCATGCTCGTTGATATTGTCGCCGGAACGTAATCCTATGTATGCATCCATTTGATTCATAACGTTCGCTTCAAAATCTGCCATCAAGTTAAATTGGTCTTCTTGCGCACCTAGAAGCAACGCTCGGTCCACTTGCTGATCTTTAAGAAGTACGAAAGGATGTCCTCCCGCAGCATACGCTTCCTTTACTAATGCTGTTACTAGCTCTCGCTGCAAACCAAAATTTTCAATTAGCACCTTTTCACCAGGCTGTAGCTTTACAGAGTAATTAATAAGGTTTTTTGCTAGAAGCTCAATGCGTGAATCTTTCATTTTTTTCCCTTCCTTTTAAAAAACTTTTAACACATTTATTATTGTAACCTAAAGGGCGAAAGTTGGCGCATTTATAACAATTTTGTTTTATTTATGGTAAAATTTTAGTATTGATTTATTACGATTGACGTTTAATGAATTCTTAGTAGGGTAAGTAATGAAATGTAAGCGTCAATGGAGGTGCAGGATATTTTGGAGTGGATACTTTATGTTAGTGCAGGGATTGCGGCAATTGCTTTTCTTATTTTAGTTATTTTTCTATCGAAAGCGTTACAGTCTCTTCAAGTAACCTTAGATAGTATTTCAAAAACATTAAATGGGTTGGAACGTCAGATGGACGGCGTCACAAGGGAAACAACGGACTTGTTGCAAAAAACGAATGCCCTAGCGGAAGATATTCAAAAGAAATCAGAAAGCTTAGGAAGTGTCGTTGATTCTGTTAAAGATGTAGGAGTGACGATTCAAAAGTTTAACTCTTCACTTCAAACGATCACAAATTCTGTGAACCTTGCTGTTGAGCAAAATAAAGACAAGGTTAGTCAAGTCCTCCAATGGGGCAATGTCCTTCTGGAAATGAAGGATCGATGGACTCATAGGAAAAAAGAAAAGACAGTTGTTGAAAAAGGTCCTAGCGAGAAGGGAAGAGAAAGAAGTTATTATTAGAGGAGGAATATCATATGGTGAATCACGAAACTGAAAAGGAAAATCGACAAAACGTAAATGAAACATCAGGGTCGAAGGAATTTTTAATGGGTGCTATCATCGGTGGGTTAGTTGGAGCAGCAACGGCACTATTCCTCGCTCCAAAGTCAGGAAAAGAAATGAGAACGGAATTAAACACACAAGCTGAAAATTTAAAAGGGAAGACGAGTCAGCTTTATGATGTAGCAAAAACAAAGAGTACTGAATTAGCAGAGGTTGCTAAAGTAAAGTCCTCTTCCATTGGACAAGCTGTTTCCAAGCAATCCAATGACATTATGAGTAAAGTGAAGTCAATCAAACCTGTTAATGACACGGAAGCAGACGTCGTGTATGAAGACGATTTTTCTCCTGTGTTAAGTGATGATAAGGAGCTTCAAAGAAAGCTCGAGGAAACAAAAAAAGCTTTTGATGAAACGGAATCTCAGTTAAATCATTAATAAGCAGATAAATGTTCAAAAGCGCAGTGTAATGATATTATATCTACACTGCGTTTTTTATTACAATTTGTGTAAAATAAACATATATGTATCCTTAGGAGGGGTAGAAATGGAACAAATTCAAACGAAGGAGCAATTTGATGCTCTTGTTGACAATGAGAATTTTTATCTTTTAAAGCATTCGAATACTTGTCCAATCAGTCAAGCAGCTTATGAGGAATACGAAGAATTTACAAGTAACTCAAGTGTTAAAAGCTATTACTTAATTGTTCAAACATCAAGAGAGCTTTCAAATTATATCGCAGACCGCTTTCACATTAAACATGAGTCACCTCAAGCCATCCTTTTTGTAAAAGGGGACGTAGCTTGGCATGCCTCTCATTGGAAGATTACAAGCAAAGCGTTAACTACCGTTTCACAAGAAAATCAATTATGATAAAAAAGGAAGCTAGGTATCATTTGATAACCTGGCTTCCTTTTTGAGTTGGAAAAATGATCTGTAAAGAGTCGAACGGTTCAAGATTATCATAGAACGTTGTTTCTTCGTTATTCTTCAAAAGTATGAATGACCCATTCATTTCTTTTGGAAGGTCAATATCCACCTCTTTAAAAATGTCTTGAAAGATAAAGGGCTGTAAACGTTGATGGGTGATGCTTAAGGTGTCACCATCATAGATGGTGCTATCCTCATATAATTTTTGATCTCCTCGGTTCACAACGGTAATACTCTTTTTTAAGAGTATTTCTTTATCATTGAATGTAACAGGTAGTGTTTGATTAAGTATATATTGATTTGCATCGGCGAGGTCTTGTAGAGTAATATTTTCCCTCATTTGTACCGTGATTTTATCATGATTCTCAAAGCTACTTTGAAGTCTTGATTCCATCCCATTACGGTAGAGCTTACCTGATAATAAGGGGTAAAATGTATCCTTACCATTCAGGGTTAGATGAAACGGTCGAAGATCTCCTATAAGATTTGTCAGATTCAGATAATGAAACAGATCTTCAAGTGTCTTCGGAAATTGAAATAGGATGGCATCTCGATCATTAAGCAGATAATTTTTATCTACCGTTTCCCCATTGCATATAAATGTTGGTTCAATTTGGTATGTTTTTCCGTTGATCTCTATTTCATTGGTTGGGATTTCATCAAGTAACTGACCAATGGATAGTGTGGTACGATCTCCATCTTGTCCTTTTTCAACATACAGGACATCCCCGTTTTCAATTGAATCATCTAGGGCACAACTTTCTCCATTTTTCATTAATGTCGGAGGAAGACCATATTGACCAGGAATGGTAATGTTCTTTCCATTTAAAGTAACGATCATGGCTAGTCCAGGTCGACCGTAGAGTTTATTCATTTTAATTCCTGCAGCTAATAAACAATCTCCAACTGTTAATTTTTTTACCTCGAACAGTCTAACGGGTTGTTCATTTACGTAAACCGTCATATATTGCACCGGTGATTGTTTGGCAGCTAGAGCAATACCAATGGGAGTGACAAGCTCTGGTCCTTTTGTGATCTTCTCAGAGATAGTTAAGGACGAAATGGCATCGATCCCTCTAATTGCGACTCGATTTGGAGGAAGCTCAAGCTTCTCAGCAATTTTCTTTGCCAGTTCAGGTGTTAAGCTTCCACCGCCGACCAGCATAACTGCTTTTGGAGATTTGCGATTGTTTAGCTGTAGTATCTCATCGCAAATTGATTGTGCAAGGCGATCAATGGCATAAGAAATTTGTTCGATTGCTTCCCACTTCGAAACCTCTATCTCAAATCCCAAAATATCAGTGACAGTTATGGACTCTTGGGTGTTTAATTGTCTTTTTGCCATTTCGGCTAGAGGGAAATCAAGTAAGTATTGATCACTGATTGCTTCTGTAATTTCATCTCCTGCGATAGGAACCATTCCATAAGCAATAACTGTTCCCATATCGGTTAAGGCAATATCAGACGTTCCAGCACCGATATCCACCAACGCTACATTTAACCGCCTCATGGAAGGGGGAATGAGAACATTGATGGCTGCTATTGGCTCCAGTGTTAAAGCTTCCATCTCTAACCCTGAGCGTGTTAAGGCAGCTAATAAAGATTCAACCACAACTTTCGGTAAAAAAGTTGCAATAATTTCGACAGATGCCTCGTCTCCTTGTTGGTCAATCAGGCTACCGATTTCTTCTCCATCTAATCGATAATAAAGGACAGAATATCCGACACAATAATAATAATGACTTTTCTCTTCCTTATATTTCTCTGCAACTGCAGCTTGAGCGTGTTGAACAGCTAAAAGCTCCAGATGAAGAATGTCCTGTTTTTGCATGATTGGTTTGCCATTAATGGGGAGTGATACCTTTGAGCGTTCCGTTCGTAAAGCCCTTCCCGCAGCTGCGACGCATACCTTTTGAAGAGGACCATGTATGATTTCAAGTTTCTCTTTTATTTGGGTAATTAGCTTTGATACAGCCATAACATCATGAATTTGGCCATCTAGCATAGCGCGCTCCGAGTGTTCTATTGATAACATATCAACCACATGATATTGACCATTCGTTTCTTCTAGAATAATGCCAACACATGAGCGGGTACCTATATCTAAAGCAAACAATTTATTATTCATTGACAAAGAAAATCACCCTTCTAGCTTAGGTTCATATAATAAAGAATCTACTTTAATACTTAAAAGCGTTTAATTATTAAAGAAAATTGCGTGACATTTGAAAAAATTTCATATATAATTACTCTAACTTATATAGAAATGTAACACACTTTATGAAGCGGATAAAGAACAATCCTTCTTAGGCTTTTCATTTCGCATGTAATAAAGCATTGTTTTCAAATCTACTATTCAAAGGGGCGAGAAATGATGAGTAATGTTGAGTTAGATCAGCTTAGGGACCGTGTTGACGAGTTAAATGTTGAGCTTTTAAAGTTAATTAATGAAAGAGCTAGACTTGTTCAAGAAATTGGACGTGTAAAGGAAACACAAGGGGTATTCCGTTACGATCCAGTTCGTGAAAGAAGCATGCTTGATATAATTAAGGAAAACAACGATGGACCTTTCCAAAATTCTACGGTTGAACATATCTTCAAAGAAATCTTTAAGGCTGGATTAGAGCTTCAAAAGGATGATCACAGCAAAGCGTTGCTTGTGTCTCGTAAGAAGAAGGCTGAAGATACAATTGTTGAAGTAAAGGGAGAAAAAGTTGGCCATGGCATCCCACAATTAATTTTCGGACCATGTGCAGTTGAGTCATATGAGCAGGTTGCTGCTGTTGCTGCTTCTATCAAAGAAAAAGGATTAAAATTCATGCGTGGTGGAGCATACAAGCCTAGAACTTCACCTTATGATTTCCAAGGACTTGGTGTAGAAGGATTAAAAATTTTAAAAAGAGTAGCTGACGAGTACGATCTAGCTGTAATTAGTGAAATCGTAAGCCCAGCTGACATAGAGAAAGCTGTTGACTATATTGATGTCATCCAAATTGGTGCGCGTAACATGCAGAACTTTGAGCTTTTAAAAGCAGCAGGTGCTGTAAATAAGCCGGTTCTATTGAAGCGTGGACTTGCTGCAACTATTGAAGAATTCATTAATGCAGCTGAATACATTATGTCCCAAGGTAATGGTCAAATTATCCTTTGTGAGCGTGGTATTCGTACCTATGAAAGAGCAACAAGAAATACATTAGACATTTCAGCTGTTCCAATCTTAAAGCAAGAAACACATCTACCTGTTCTTGTTGACGTAACACACTCAACTGGTCGTAGAGATCTACTTCTTCCGATGGCAAAAGCAGCTCTTGCTGTAGGTGCAGATGGAGTAATGGCAGAAGTTCATCCAGATCCAGCAGTTGCATTGTCGGATTCTGCTCAACAAATGAACATTGATCAATTTAATGCTTTCTACAAAGAAATTCAAGCTTCTAACTTAGTGCGAGTATAAGAAATAACACAAAAACCGACTTATGAGAGCTTATCATAGTTGGTTTTTTTTGCGTTTTCCAACGTAAAATTGTTTTTTTTGTTAAATAGATAGCCTTTACATTGCGACAATTCACTATGTGAAGTATGATAATGATACATAAATAGACAAGTTTCGATTTTTATATAATGGTTAAAAATGACAGACTTGCAGTAAAATAAACGTAAAGTTAGAACGTATATAGAAGGAGTGGGTATTGTGAACGTAACAATTTATGATGTAGCACGTGAAGCAAATGTTTCTATGGCTACAGTGTCACGTGTTGTGAATGGTAATCCAAATGTAAAACCAGCTACAAGAAAGAAAGTTTTAGAAGTGATTGAAAGATTAGGGTATCGTCCAAATGCCGTAGCAAGAGGATTGGCTAGTAAAAAAACAACAACGGTTGGGGTAATTATCCCAGATATCTCGAATCCATTTTTTGCAGAGCTTGCTCGTGGTATTGAAGATATTGCAACCATGTACAAATACAACATCATCTTAAGTAACTCAGATCAAAATAAGGACAAGGAGTTACACTTATTAAACACCATGCTTGGAAAACAAGTAGATGGAATTGTATTTATGGGTGGAAATATATCTGAGGAACATGTGGCAGAATTTAAAAGATCTCCAGCTCCAATTGTTCTTGCGGGCTCCTTGGAAGATTCTGAACAAGTACCTTCTGTAAATATTGACTATGAGCAAGCTACGTTTGATGCTGTAAATACCTTTATTGAAAAAGGACATAAAAGAATTGCTATGGTAATTGGACCTTTCCATGAACCGATTAACAAGGAGAAGAAGTTGGTAGGTTACAAAAAGGCATTAGAGGCAGCTGGAATTACAGTTGATGAAGCTCTTATTGTTGAGGGAGATTATACGTACGATTCAGGTATTGAAGCATTCGATAAGTTAATCGAACTTCCTGAAAAACCAACAGCGATCTATGTTGGTTCTGACGAAATGGCTGTCGGAGTTGTACATGGAGCACAAGATAAAGGGTATAGTGTTCCTGATGACTTCGAAGTGATCAGCTCAGACAATACAAGAATTTCTCTTATGGTAAGACCACAACTAACAACGGTTATCCAGCCTCTGTATGATATCGGTGCAGTTGCGATGCGTTTGTTAACGAAATTTATGAATAAGGAAAAAGTCTCAGAACATACAGTAGTACTTCCGCACCGAATTGAGCTTAGAAGCTCAACAAAGTAAACAGTTTGTCGATATGTAAGGTAGTGGACAAATTCGTTTATGATAGTTGGGAGAGAAACTATGAAAAAGCTTGATGTTCTAACACCTATCGGATTATCGATAGGTGTAATTATGCTGTTATTTGGAATTGTATACAACGGGGGAATAAGCGGACTATTATCATTTGTTGACCCTGCATCATTGCTTATTGTTATAGGGGGACTACTTTCAGGCTTACTTGTCAGCTTTTCTTTAAAAGATATAAAGCAGATGATCAAAGTTATGAGACAGTCTTTTTCTTCTGACGAAAGGAAGCTTCAAGATTTGATTGATATCTTTGTCCATTTATCGGGCAAAGCGAGAAGAGAGGGTCTCCTTTCACTTGAAATGGAGATTGATCAAGTAGAAGATCGATTTTTACGAAAAGGGATGTTATTAGCTATTGATGGAACGGATCCTGATGTTATTCAAGATATTCTATTAGCTGAAATTTCAGCGATGGAAGAACGGCATAGAAAGGGAAGGGCGATTCTCGAAAAGGCTGGTGATTATGCTCCAGCTTGGGGGATGATTGGGACATTAATAGGGCTTGTTCTCATGCTCAAAAATTTAAATGACCCATCAACACTAGGACCTAATATGGCAATCGCTTTATTAACAACGTTATATGGATCTTTGCTTGCGAACCTTGTCTTTATTCCTATAGCAGCAAAACTAGAGTTGAAGACAGAAAAAGAAGCTTTTATTAAACAGGTTATTGTTGAAGGGGTTATTGGTGTCCAATCAGGGCAAAATCCGAATCTTCTTCAAGAGAAGCTAAGTGCCTTTCTGTCTGAAGAAGAACGTGAAGCCAAGGAAAAAGAGTTAAATAGCGAGGCTTTAGATGATGAAAATTACTAAAAAACATCGGCAGCCGCCTAAAGGGGCACCACGTTGGATGGTAACTTTTTCTGATTTAATAACGCTTGTACTTGTCTTTTTTATTCTTTTATTTTCTATGTCGCAAATCGATCTTATTAAGTTCCAAGCACTGGCTGACTCGATGAGAGATAAGCAATTCCTAGATTTTTATCCTTCTATTGTACCACTCGAAGGAGAGGGTGAGTCGGAACAAGAAGAGAATAATGAATCTGCTCAAAGTTTAGATCATCTTTTGGAAGAGGTCCAATCCTATTTGGATGATAATGGGTTAAACAACGTTATCGTTGCCAATCGAACAGAGCGAGGTGTGGTGTTAGTTCTTCAAGAACAAGCATTGTTCCAGTCAGGAGAAGCAGAGATTTTAAATGAATCAAATGCCTTTTTGGACAAAGTGGGAGCGATGCTTGGGGAGATGCCGAATCTTGTAAAGGTTGAAGGCCATACAGATAATCGACCAATTACGACTGACCGGTATCCATCCAATTGGGAGCTTTCTGCAGCTAGAGCTGGTTCAGTCATCAGATATTTAATTGAAAACTTTCAGCTTGACTCAACGAGGTTTATTGCTGTTGGATACGGTGAGACAAGGCCGATTGTTCCAAACAATAGTGAGGAAAATTGGCAAAAAAATAGAAGGGTCGAGATTGTCATCTCTGATCCAAAATACAATGCTAATGAAATAGCGGATAAATGAGAAAAAGGCTGAATAGTTTCAGCCTTTTTCAATACTCTTTTTATTGTTACGAATCGGATATAATGCTTTTTCGACTGTTTGTGCATTTTTTTCAGTAATTTCAGCTTTCCGAGGAATGGGTGGATATAAATCGCTTGGGTCATCCCAGTGTTTTGGTAGTGGGACAGAGGCTTTTGACTGCCATGCTTGAATCCACTCTGTAGGCAATGGATGATTCAAGAACTCTAAGTTATTGGTCATTTCAAGCCAGAGTAATGACCAAGCTCTAGGAATAACTCTCCAAATATCATACCCCCCACCACCAACAGCAATCCATCTACCTTCACAATACTGATGGGCAATACGATGGGCAAGTTTAGGGATTTCACGATAGATGTTCATGGTAGCTGATAAATGGGTTAAAGGGTCTAAATAGTGAGAATCAGCTCCATTCTGGGTTACGATCACATCTGGTTTAAAAAAAGCAGCAACTTCTGTTAAGGAGGTGGTATACGCCTCAAGCCACGATTCATCTTCCGTAAAGGCATCAACAGGTATGTTGAAGGAAAAACCATAGCCTTTACCCTGCCCTCTTTCATTCACATTCCCTGTACCAGGAAATAAATATCTCCCTGTTTCATGAATGGACAATGTACAAACATCCGGATCATCATAAAAGGACCATTGTACCCCATCACCATGGTGAGCATCTGTGTCCACATAAAGAACTCTTGCATGGTATTTTTCTTGAAGATACTTTATAGCTACGGAACTATCATTATAGACACAAAAGCCAGAAGCCTTTCCTTTAAAACCGTGATGTAATCCACCACCAAGATTCAGTGCATGTTTGGCTTTCCCTGTCATGACATAGTCAGCAGCGGTCAATGTTCCCCCAACCAGCCAGGAGCTTGCATCATGCATATGTGGAAAGATTGGAGTATCATCTGTTCCAAGGCCATAATTTTCTGCCTTTTCGGCAGAGAGTTGGCCGAGACCGGCAAGCTTTACTGCATTAATATAACTAGGATCATGAATAAGCTGTAATTCTTCATCGCTAGCTTTTCTAGGTTGAATCATTTGATGATCAGATAGGGCATTCAGTTGTTTTAATAAATCTAGAGTAATTTTTAGGCGAAGCTGATTAAAAGGATGATTGGAGTTAAATTTGTACTTTAGTTGTTCTTCAGAAAAGATAAAAACAGAATCATGGATCATGTCGTAATCCCTGGCAGATTTGGCCATAGGACCGTATATCCTGCTTTTTTTAATTCGTCAATGAGAGTAACCGGATTCATCGTTTGTACTCTCAATACTAGAATTTTATAGTTTTCATCCTTTTTGTCTGGATAGACAAGCACGCTAAGTAAATTGGCTTTCCGCTTACTAATTACTGCAGTAACTTCACAAAGCATTCCAGCTCGATTAGGTACTTTTACTTCTATTTGAGAACCAGGTTGATGGGCTCCAGTTAATTGAACCAACGTATGTAACAGATCAGTTTCAGTTACGATTCCAACAAGTTTTTGGTCTTTTACGATTGGGACACAGCTTATATGGTGTTCATAAAAAACAGCTGAAATTTCTTCTACAAAGTCTAAAGGGTGTCCAGTAATTATATTGGTTCTCATAATTTCTTTTACTGGTTTTTGAAGCACATCACTCTGTTCTGATGCATAAAAAATGGACGGCGTTGCATCCTTAATATCACGATCTGTCACTAATCCGATGATCTGATGGTCAGTATCTATTACTGGAAGATGTCTAATCCGCTTTGTTTTCATCATTTGAATGGCGTCTGCTATCGTGCTGACAGAGGTTAAAGTTGAGACGTCAGATTTCATAATCTCTTCGACTATCATACTATTTTCTCCCCTTCTATGAATACATCACTCTATTAGAATAGCAAAGAGTTAGTACATGAAACGATTCATGAATCTTAATCGATCAAACTTTTCAATCGATTCATTGGGAACACGTTTTCCGATCTTAGCCATAAGACAGTTAGCCGGATGAGAGCTAATTTCAGGGTCATCAGTTGCAAAATATTCTAAACCGCCGGCATTCATCATTTTTTCCATAATTTTGCGATACTCCCACACATTCAAGCCAGTACCTTTCAAATCCCAGTGCCAGTAGTATTCCGTTGTAATAGTAATGAAATCTTCCATTGCATCATCCATCATGGAGACGATAAGTAAGTTTTTCCCTACGCTGCAGCCTCGGTATTTTGGAATAACCTCAATGGCACCTAATTCAATTAGGTCTTCCATTTTCCCTTCAGACCAGCGCTCGAGAGGATCTGGATATAAATAGGTAACATAACCAACAATTGTATGACGGTCCCTCGCTACAATAATCCTTCCTTCTGGCAGGGCTGCGATTTCAATTAGTGCTTGATGCTGTTGCGCTGGGGGTCGAAAAGCAATTAAGTCATGATGAAATTCATAACCTGATAAGGCTTCAGGAGAAATAGGACCTTCAATAATTAAATCACCATGGGGAGTTTTTAATTTTTTTGCATTATATATTTTAATATGTTCCATCTATACACCACCCAATGAAAATCGTACCTTTTGTAATCAATATTATACATGAAAATCACTTAATTTAAGCGCTTTCACTAAATTTTCTGTTAAATTTAAAAAGATTTTGTGACATAAATATTTTCCTAAACAAATATTTTAAAAATTGAGAAAAAGGTTTTTCTGTTATATAATAACAGTAAGCATGAACAAAGGGGGATACGGTTTGATGAAAGTGGAAGCGCTATCAGTAGTCAATGGTGTATTTAATCTAGGAAACTATGATCATATGTACAAGCAATTCGACTGGCGAGAAGTGGAAAAGGAATTTTCATGGTCTGAAACAGGTCGAGTAAACCTTGCGTATGAAGCGATTGACCGACATGCAGAATCCTACCGTAAAAACAAGGTTGCTCTTTACTACCGAGATGCAGATCGTAATGAAAAGTATACGTTTAAAGAAATGAAGCAATTCTCAAACAAAGCTGGTAATGCATTAAAATCATTTGGAGATGTGGAAAAAGGGGACCGTGTCTTCATTTTTATGCCGAGATCACCAGAATTGTATTTTGCTGTTTTAGGAGCAATCAAACTAGGAGCCATTGTTGGACCATTATTTGAAGCATTTATGGAAGGTGCTGTTCGAGATCGTTTGGAAGACAGTGAGGCAAAGGTTCTTGTGACAACACCGGAACTCCTCGAGAGAGTCCCAGTAGATGAACTTCCTGATTTAAAAACGATTTTCTTGGTGGGAGAAAATATTAAAGAAGAAGGTAAGTTTATTGATTTTAAAAAGAGATTTGAAGAGTCAAGCAGCAAGCTAGACATTGAATGGGTAGACCGAAGAGACGGACTCATTCTACACTATACATCAGGGTCAACGGGAAAACCAAAAGGTGTACTACATGTACATAATGCAATGATTCAACACTATCAAACGGCAAAATGGGTATTAGACCTTAAGGATGACGATGTGTACTGGTGTACTGCTGATCCAGGCTGGGTAACCGGAACTTCCTATGGGATTTTTGGTCCATGGCTAACAGGGACATCTAATGTCGTTGTAGGTGGCCGCTTCAATCCAGAAACATGGTACAAAATGATAGAAGAATACGGCGTTAGTGTTTGGTATAGTGCTCCAACCGCTTTTAGAATGCTGATGGGTGCGGGAGATGAAGTGGTAAAGCGCTTTGACCTAAGTAGCTTAAGGCATATATTAAGTGTGGGTGAGCCATTAAATCCAGAGGTCGTTCGTTGGGGTATGAAGGTATTCCAGCTTAGAATTCATGATACATGGTGGATGACAGAGACGGGCGCTCAATTAATTTGTAATTATCCTTGTATGGAAATCAAGCCAGGCTCTATGGGTAAACCTATTCCAGGAGTAAAAGCAGCAATCGTTGATGACCAAGGAAATGAACTGCCTCCATATAGAATGGGTAACTTAGCCATTCAAAAAGGCTGGCCATCCATGATGCATACCATTTGGAAAAATGAGCAGAAATACGAGTCGTATTTTATGCCGGGTGGTTGGTATGTGTCTGGTGACTCTGCATATATGGATGAAGATGGTTATTTCTGGTTCCAAGGAAGAATTGACGATGTGATTATGACATCTGGTGAACGTGTTGGACCTTTCGAAGTGGAAAGCAAACTGGTTGAACATCCAGCAGTCGCTGAAGCAGGTGTCATTGGGAAGCCAGACCCAGTAAGAGGGGAAATTATTAAGGCATTTGTTGCATTAAGAGATGGATACGAAGTAACGGAAGAGTTAAAGGAAGATATCCGTCAATTTGTGAAAAAAGGGTTAGCGGCTCATGCAGCTCCTCGTGAAATTGAATTCCGAGATAAACTTCCGAAAACAAGAAGTGGTAAAATTATGCGCCGCGTCTTAAAAGCGTGGGAGTTAGATTTACCAACAGGTGATCTTTCTACAATGGAAGATTAAGAAAAAAGCAATCCTCTTTTGATCTGACCCAATAAAGTTAGACAAATTTTTCAGGCAACTTCTTCTAAGATCTGAGTTCGGTATTCTACTGGACTCAGATCTTTTAATTTTGCTTTCATTCTCTTTTGGTTGTAGTAATCAATATACTCTTCTAATTCTTTTTCAAAATGCTCAATACTCTTAAACTCTTGCAGGTAAAGCAACTCAGACTTTAATAAGCCAAAGAAATTCTCAATGACCGCATTATCTAAACAGTTGCCTTTACGTGACATACTCTGAGTAATTTTGTGCTGTTCTAAGGTTTTTTGATACTGTTTCATTTGATAATGCCAGCCCTGATCAGAATGAAGAATTACTTGATCTCCAGGTTTAAGATACTCAATTGCTTTGTCTAACATTTCACCAACGAGTTTATAAACAGGACGTTTCATCACCTTATAAGCAATGATTTCACCATTGCATAAATCGAGTACCGGTGAAAGATAACGCTTCTCTCCAAATAAGTGGAATTCTGTGACGTCTGTAACCCATTTCTGATTCATTTTTTCTGCCTTAAAATCGCGTTGTAATACGTTTGGTGCAATTTTTCCTACGTTACCTTTATAGGAACGATATTTCTTCATACGCACTAGACATTTTAAGCCCATGGCATTCATTAAACTATTAATAGTTTTTGGATCATGATGAATGCCTTTTTTCTTTAGTTCTAGAAAGAAACAAAGAAAAGTGAATCAAAGAAAGCAGCACCAACACCAGTTGAAGGTACAGTAGAAGCATTACAAGCGAAAATTAAAAAACTAGAAATGGAAAATGCATACTTAAAAAAGTTGAATGCTTTAGTTCAAATGCAGGAAAAATTACAAACAAAATCAAAGCGCAAGTAATTTTTGAACTAAAGGATCAGTATGATGTTGTGGATTTAGTTGAAGTCGCAGACATTCCACGAAGTACTTATTATTATTGGGAAAAACGATTAAATCAAGCCGATAAGTATGCGAATGTAAAAGAGGAAATAAAAGAAATCTATCATGAACATAAAGGACGTTATGGCTATCGTCGTATCGCGACATGGATGGGCGCCCCTTTTTCTTTAATTGTAGGGCATCTATTCCACCTTGTTTCCACTTTGTTCGCCAATTCCGAATCATTCCAGGAGAGGAAATATTGAAAATTGCTGCTGCATCAACAGAGGATGAGGATGTACCCATCTCGTTCATATAATTTAGTACATTCATTTTAAACTCAGTTGAATAGCTTGTATAGTTTTTTAGGAAAGCTTCACTACCATGTTGTTCATTAAGACGAATCCATCCACTCAAAACACTCTTATTTATCTGTACCTGTCGTGAAATTTCCTTAATGGATTCGTTACCATTTAAATACCTTAAAACCATTTGTATTCTATTTTCCGCTGTAAAATTAGACATAAAAATACCCCATAAATGTAAGATTGATGTCTAACATTTATGGGGCAGTTCATTTTCATAGAGGATTGCTTTTTTTGTTATCCGTTTGAACCATTTCCACCGTTATTACCAGGATTTGTTCCGTCACTATTTCCGTTATCATTTTCTGAGCCGTTTTCTCCTCCTGTACCAGGGTCTGTGCCTGTTTCAGTTCCAGGATCTGTTGCTGGTGGTTCAGCAGGCTTTTCCTCTTCTTTTGGCCCGACTAATGCCTCATTCGAAGGTGCTGATTCTTGTCCAGCAATGTCAACCGCGGTTACATAATATTTACCGTTTCCACCACTAAACGAAAGTGCAGAGCCGGTCTTAATACTAGCAACTTTATTTCCATTCAAATACACACGATATCCAACAATATCATTTTCAGGGTGAGAACCCCAAGTAATTTGATTGCCATTAACACCTATTGATAAAGGAGATGGTGCCTTTCCATTATCTGAAAGTTTATCATCCGGAAGAAGAATGTTTGCCCAATTGCTATTATTCTTTTTCGGAATCAGGTTTTGAACTCCTGTCTTAATTCCAAAGAGTTTTTCAATATAATCAGGGTTTAATATCATTCCTGTTTCAGCAAACTCAGCTGGAGTTGAATCTAGTGCTAAATACTTTTTATCTCCGATTGTTACATATTTTCCTTGGACTAAGCTGTCATCAACAGTCGTCGGTACGTATTTCGCATTAAATAAGTCGGTTTGAACTAGTCCAGCCTTTGAACATGCATCTGAAGGAAGCAATCCAGAAATACCACAGAATGAACGTCTCACAATTCCACCAGGCATGTTAAAGCTTTCAGCAGGGTCAATTAAAGCAGGATTTACATCGTAAGCTGCATTCATCAAGTCAGCCCATAAATAGTTATTCCGTAAGCTATAATTGAGGCCAGATGATTTTAAAGATTTTGGTGTATCATATCCGTTCCAAATACCAAAAGAGACATTTGGATTTACCGCCACGAACCAAGCATCATGGAAATCTGTTCCTGTTCCAGTTTTCCCAGCCCAATCGGATGAAAACTTTAGTCTATTTTTAACGGAAGTAGCTGTTCCCATATTGATTACATCACGCATCATATCAATCGTGAGGTAAGCGGTTTGTGGGCTGAATACTTCTACCGGTTTTACTTCATGCTGGTAAAGAATATTTCCATCTTTATCAACGATTTTATCAATCATATATGCGTCGATAAACTGTCCACCGTTAGCAAAAGTACCAAATGCATTTGTGTTTTCTTCAACGGTTACTCCGTTGTCTAATGATCCAATAGCCGTTGACAATTGTTCATAGTCACCAGGAGTTAAAGCGGAGAATCCCATCTTCTTTAAGTATTCCGCTGGTCTCTGACCAATAATATCTTTGTATAGTTTAACTGCAGGAACGTTAAATGATTTAGCTAAAGCGTATCTCGCTGTAACCAGTCCACTATAGCTCTTATCATAGTTCGTTGGCCAAGGGCGATTAATCCCAGGAGCTAATCGTAACGGTACATCAGGTAGAATACTACCTGGTGAAGCCTTTCCAAGCTCAAAAGCAGGAGCGTAAACAAGCAGCGGCTTCATCGTTGACCCGTTTTGACGAATGGCATTCGTAGCATGATTCAGCTGCGAGTCTTCGGAATACTCTCTACCGCCTACAAAACTCAAAATTTTACCGGTTTTATTTTCAATAAGAATCGCACCTACTTGGACAGGTTCCATAATGGTCACTTCTTCCCCTGTTTCGGGGTCGATCACCGTTTCTGCCTTGTCAGGCCCATAGTTTTGATACTCATTTTTCACCTTGTCCATCGCGTCATAAAGGTTCTTATCAATCGTTGAGTGAATTTCATACCCGTTACGACGAATATCTCTGTCTGCTAAAGTTTGATATTCTTCAAACAAAGCATTGTCATTTTGTAAGTCTTCTTCTGTATAACCATCTTTTTCAGCAAGAATTTTAGCAAGTATGTCTATGGCTCTTTTTTCGATTTCAAAGGTAACCCATGGATATTGCTCTATAGAACTTGTCCCAGCTGGGATAAGATCCTTTGTCACGTCATAGGTTAATGCAGTGTCATATTGATCTTTTGTAATCGAATTATTTTCGTACATTCTTTGTAATACAGTCTTCATTCTTGTTAACCCTGGCTCAAGGTTCTTTTTTAGCACTCCTTTATTGGTAAAAGGAGTGTAGCCGAAAGGACTTTGTGGCAAACCAGCAATGAAGGCTGCCTGCGGAAGTGATAATTCCTTTGCACTAATCCCGAATAGTCCCTTTGCAGCAGATTGGACCCCTGCAATATTTCTTCCAGAGGAATTTCTACCAAAGGTCGATACATTTAAATACGCTTCCAAAATTTCTTTTTTGTCAAAAAACTTTTCCAATCGGAGAGCAAGAAGAATTTCTTTCGCTTTACGTTCAAAAGAAATTTCATTTGTTAGGATTTGATTCTTAATTAGCTGCTGTGTTAACGTACTTCCACCAGACTGGACAGAGGAGTTTGTTACCTCTTGGAAAAGTGCACGTAGAATCGCCTTAGGAACTACTCCGTCATGTTCATAAAAGTATTCGTCCTCAGTAGCAACGACCGCTTTTATTAAATAGTCGGACACTTCCTCTAATTTTACTTCTTCTCTTTCTAAATCCGTTCGAAGCTTTCCGAGGTATACATCATTTGCAAAATAAAGATTTGATGTTTCTTCATAGTTGTATATATCTTTCTTCATACTTTCGTAAGATCGGATAGGTTCGTTTTTTGTCAATGATGCGAAGTAGCCTGCTCCAACACCACCTGCAAACGCCCCACCAAGTAGAATAATAATAAGTAATATTAAGGTCAGGTTCCAAACTACTTGATAGGTAATGCTCGCACCTTTTACTGTTTTTTTATTTGTAAAAAGTTGAAGCAATGTCCTCAGTTTTTCTTTCCAATTACGTTCTTCATTCATTGGCAACATTCCCCCTAAAATCAAGTTATATTATACCACAAAAAGGCTATCAAAAAGGGGAATCCTGTCGTTTTATGATAAATTACCTAAAATTGGATTGACAATAAAGGTTCCTTTATGTTAAAAATGCTAATAACACCTAAATATTTTGCCTTGACGGGAATTAGTAGCTGTTCTATCTCTGTTAAAGAAAGCTGACGGTTGATGCGAGTCAGTACATGTAGAATATCGAATTACCTCCCTGAGCATTTACTGTGAACCTGTAATTAAAGTCAGTTATAGCAGTAAACGGTTATTCCGTTATCTTTTTAAGTGGAGGAGTTTATTTTTCCTCAAGTTGGGTGGTACCGCGATATAATTAATCGTCCCTTCGAATCTTTGATTCGGAGGGGCTTTTTTATTTTTCTCACAATTAAGGAGGATCTTTGTATGGATTTATTACAGGACTTACAGTGGCGAGGAATCGTCTACCAACAAACAGATGAAGAGGGTATTAAGGATGTTTTAGATAAAGAAAAGATTTCGTTATACTGTGGTGTGGATCCAACAGCTGATAGCATGCATATTGGTCATTTGCTTCCGTTTTTAACATTAAGACGTTTTCAACAAGCAGGACATCGACCAATCGTTTTAGTTGGAGGAGCAACAGGTCTAATTGGTGATCCGAGTGGAAAAAGTGAAGAGAGAAAGCTACAAACACTTGAACAAGTTCAGGTGAATGTAGCGGGAATCAAGGGACAGTTGAATCGACTGTTTAATTTTGAGGGTGAAAACGGCGCAGTTATGGTAAATAACTACGATTGGGCTGGCTCCATGGATATCGTTACGTTTTTACGTGATTTTGGAAAGCATGTGGGAGTCAATTACATGCTGGCGAAGGATACCATTTCCTCACGTTTAGAAACGGGAATTTCTTTCACTGAATTTACGTACACGATTTTACAAGCAATGGATTTCTACTACCTGCATAAAAACCATGAGTGTCGAATGCAAATTGGTGGAAGCGACCAATGGGGAAATATCACAACAGGTCTTGAGTTAATCAGAAAGATGTCACCAGAAGGATCAAAAGCTTTTGGTTTAACGATTCCTCTAGTGACAAAAGCTGACGGAACGAAATTCGGGAAAACGGAAGGTGGAGCTGTTTGGTTAGATCCAGAAAAAACGTCTCCATACGAGTTTTACCAGTTCTGGATTAACACGAGTGATGCTGACGTTGTGAAATACTTGAAGTTCTTTACATTCTTATCTAAAGAAGAAATTGAAGAGCTTGAAAAAGCCGTTCAAGAAGAGCCCCATCTTCGTAAGGCGCAAAAAGCTTTAGGTGAAGAAATGACTCGTTTGATTCATGGTGAAGATGCATTACAACAAGCCATTCGAATTTCCGCCGCTTTATTTAGTGGTGATATTCAAAGCTTAACAGGTAGCGAAATTAAACAAGGCTTCAAGGATGTACCTTCATTTACTTACGAACAAGGCAGCAGCCTGAATATTGTTGAATTACTTGTAAATGCTGGGATTGTACAGTCGAAGCGTCAAGCACGTGAAGATGTGGCAAATGGTGCGATTTCTGTAAATGGAGTACGTGTGAATGAGCTCGAATATACATTAGATGAAAAAGACCGCATTGACGGAGAGTTTACTGTTATTCGACGTGGGAAAAAGAAGTACTTCTTGATTAAATACTAATGAAGTGGGGACCGCTATTTAAGCGGTCCTTTTTTGGTTGTAATAAAATAGTCAATCATATGGGGAGGAAGGCAAAGGAAACAATTATATAATTAGAGGAACGAAAGGATGTGGACAATGATATACAAATCCCGAAGTGAATAATCTGAGTTACAAATACTCGAAGCCTTAAACTCGCGAATGGGTTTAATGGAAAAAGACAAACAACATTACTTAGTGTTAAGAAAAGGATACGACGGGGAGGTACTCTTTGATTCGATGACTGAAAAGCTAGAGTGTGAGTGTTTGATTTTGAATGATTTGTTACTAAGAATCAATCACACCGTTTTTCAGATTGATGCACTGATTATCACCTCTGACACTGTGTACTTTTTTGAGGTCAAGAATCATGAAGGTGATTATTATTATGAAAATGAGAAATTGTATGTAATGAACAAAACGGAAGTCATCAATCCTCTAACCCAATTAAGTAGAAGTGAAACTTTATTACGACAGTTACTTCAACATTTGGGCTATCACTCTCAGATAAGCGCTAAGGTCATTTTTATTAACCCCGAATTCAGCCTGTTTCAAGCTCCTCTCGGTAAGCCTCTTGTTCTTCCTACTCAAGTTAAAAGACTCCTTAAAAGACTTAACACAACCCCATCAAAATTAAACGGAAAGCACAGGATATTAGCCGAAAAATTAGCCTCCCTTCATCTCACCGAGTCTCCCTATCAGCAATTGCCGAGTTACAGTTATGATGGGGTTCGGAAGGGGATTATCTGTTTAGAATGCAACTCTTTTTTTATTTCAGTAAAGGGGAGAAGTTGCTTATGTCATGAATGTGGTTATGAAGAAAAACTACCATTAGCATTACTACGAAGTGTGAAAGAATACAAGCTACTATTTCCGAAGAGGAAAGTCACTACGACCGAAATTTATTTATGGTGTAACGAAGTAATTCCTAAGCAGAGGGTAAGGAGATTCCTTGAAAAAAACTTCGAAATTGTTGGAATCCACCAATGGGCTTATTACGAGTAGAGTGTCATTTGGATTATTAAATTTGAATGAAGAAATGAAGATTATTTTTGGTATGAATATCAATCGGTTACTCAAATACCATTGAAATGAAGATCATCACCATTATGAAGATCATTAGGACGGAGGAATGTTATTGAAATGAAGTTCATTGTCCTTATGAAGATCATTAGGACGGAGAATTGCTATTGAAATGAAGTTCATCATCGTAATGAAGTTCATTCCATTCTTGTTCACTCTTAAAGCACTAAAACTAGCTCCCAAACTTCCATAAGGAAATTTTTTGAAACCTTTTTCTATACCTTTCGTATTAACTACTAATTACATACGAAAGGAGATTTAAGTTTTAGAAAAGAGGTGATTAAATGGAGCTCTTTGGTTTTCCAATCCAGACGGTTTATCTGACAACACTTATTGTTTCTGGTGCGTTAACGGTGCTGTACATTTTTTTTGGTGATATTGCAGAAGCCGCTCTTGATTTTTTGAATCCAACACTTATTCTTGCGTTTCTCACGTTTTTGTCAGCATCAGGTTATTTATTAGAGTTAATCACGTCGCTAAATAGTTTGGTGATTCTTTTCATTTCAATTGTCATTGCTATTATATTAGATACTCTATTAAATATCTTTGTGCTTGTTCCATTGTCTTCTGCAGAGGAATCCCTCGTTTATACTTCAGATTCATTAAAAGGGAGAGTAGGAACGGTGCTTATTCCCATTCCACAAGATGGGTTTGGTGAGGTTGTGCTAAAAAGCAGCAGTGGGACGATTTCGAAACCAGCGGTGAGCTTTGACAATGAAGTGATTGCTGAAGGACAAAAGGTGTTAGTGATTGATGTGAAGGATGGAGTTCTGCATGTTGCGCATTACGAGAAAACAGAAAAGCTATTTTTTACTTAAGGAGAGATGTCTATGTTACCCATTTTTATTGTAGGGGGCATTGTTGCCTTTTTACTTATTGCACTTATTGCTGTATTCATTACAAAATATCGTACAGCTGGACCTGATGAAGCGTTAATCGTTACAGGGAGTTATTTAGGAAGTAAAAATGTTCATGTTGATGAGTCAGGAAATCGTATAAAAATTATAAGAGGTGGCGGGGCATTTATTTTTCCAGTGTTCCAACAAGCAGAACCATTGAGCTTGCTTTCTAGCAAACTTGAAGTGACGACACCTGAAGTGTATACGGAGCAAGGGGTTCCTGTTATGGCTGATGGAGTTGCAATTATTAAGATTGGAGGATCTATTGAAGAAATCGCGACAGCAGCAGAACAGTTTTTAGGAAAAGCGAAGGAAGACCGAGAAAACGAAGCGAAGGAAGTGCTTGAAGGTCATCTACGTTCGATATTAGGGTCAATGACCGTGGAGGAAATCTACAAGAATCGTGATAAGTTTTCTCAAGAAGTGCAGAGAGTGGCTTCGCAGGACTTAGCGAAAATGGGACTTGTTATTGTATCGTTTACGATTAAGGATGTAAGAGATAAAAATGGATACTTGGATTCATTAGGTAAGCCAAGAATTGCCCAGGTAAAAAGAGATGCAGACATTGCGACTGCAGAGGCAGAAAAAGAAACTCGGATTAAGCGGGCGGAAGCAGCGAAAGAAGCTCAAAAAGCAGAACTTGAAAGAGCAACAGAAATTGCTGAAGCTGAAAAAATCAATCAAATGAAGATTGCTGAATACCGTCGTGAGCAAGATATTGCAAAAGCACGTGCTGACCAAGCGTATGATCTTGAAACAGCGAGATCGAAGCAGGAAGTGACGGAACAAGAAATGCAAATTCGAATTATCGAACGTCAAAAGCAGATCGAATTGGAAGAAAAAGAGATTCAACGTCGTGAACGACAATACGATTCTGAAGTAAAGAAGAAAGCAGATGCGGATCGTTATGCCGTTGAACAAGCAGCTGCAGCAGACAAGGCAAGACAGTTAGCTGAAGCCGATGCGAATAAATATCGAATTGAAGCGATGGCAAAAGCGGATGCTGAAAAGGTACGACTGGATGGTCTAGCTAAAGCTGAGTCTGAGAGAGCTCAAGGGGAAGCAGAAGCAGAAATCATTCGCCTGAAAGGGTTAGCTGAGGCAGAAGCGAAGCGTAAGATTGCAGAAGCGTTCGAAATGTACGGCCAAGCAGCTGTTATGGACATGATTGTGAGAATGCTTCCGGAATACGCGAAGGAGATTGCAAGTCCACTATCCAATATTGATAAAATCACCGTTGTTGATACAGGTGGTGGTGAAGGTGGCGGAGCGAATAAAGTTACGGGTTATGCAACCAGCTTGATGTCTTCGTTACAAGAATCGTTGAAGGCTTCATCAGGAATTGATGTAAAAAACCTACTTGAAACATTTGCTGGTAAAGGAAATGTCCGTCAAAGTATTGATCAGTTAGCAGAGGATTTAAAAGAAACCAAAGCAGAATAAGAAAAAAGATCCAGCGAGTTTCGCTGGATCTCTTTTTTATTAACGAGAGTAGAATTCAACGATAAGAGCTTCGTTGATTTCAGCTGGTAATTCAGAACGCTCAGGTAAGCGAGTGAATGTACCTTCTAATTTGTCAGCATCGAAAGTTAAGAAATCAGGTACGAAGTTGTTAACTTCAACTGCTTCTTTAACGATGTCAAGGTTACGTGACTTTTCACGTAAAGAAATTGTTTGACCAGGTAATACGCGGAATGATGGGATATCAACGCGCTTGCCATTTACTAAAATGTGACCGTGGTTAACAAGCTGACGAGCTTGACGACGAGTACGAGCAAGACCTAAACGGTATACTACGTTATCTAAACGTGACTCTAAAAGAGCCATGAAGTTTTCACCGTGCTTACCAGAGATCTTACCAGCTTTGTCAAATAAGTTACGGAATTGACGCTCAGTCACTCCATACATATGACGAAGCTTTTGCTTCTCTTGTAATTGTAAACCGTATTCAGATAACTTCTTGCGTTGGTTTGGACCATGTTGTCCAGGAGCGTAAGGACGCTTTTCTAATTCTTTACCAGTACCGCTTAGAGAGATTCCAAGACGACGTGATAATTTCCAGCTTGGGCCAGTATAACGAGCCATGAATGACTCCTCCTCGTGTTTTTATTTTGTTGTAAAATAAAAACAGTAGTGTTCACAAGCAGTATGACCATTTTGTTTTCATGTACCTTCGCCCTAGCAGCTTAAGGGTTACCGATACCCCATCCTAGAAGGTTAACTTCTATTGAGGAACAAAATGTATTCATAAAGGCGTTCACATATGCTGCGATATTTTACACAAAGAATATTATATGTTTTTAAGTAATAGAAAGTCAAGGGAATTTTATTTTTTAGGAATATGTTATTATCTATAGGATAGTAGTTCTTATGGTATAATCTAATTATGAAAAAGAGTGGTTAAAGTGCGTGAAACTAGGAAAGAAAGAAGAGTACGAATTCTTTTGCTTTTTATTTGTATTAGTTTTACAATAGGAGCATTGTACTATAAATATAGTAAACAAAGAGAAATAATTAGTCCTCCACTTGTTACAGTCCTCCATCAAAGCCTAGATAAAGAAGATAATCCTATCATCGTTTTAGCAAAAAAACAAGAAAACAACTATATATTAGCCGAATATGAGATTCAATTAGATGATAACTATCTATTTAAGACAAGGAAGGCAGTCACCTTAAATGGAAAGCCAACGTTGATTTCTTTAGATCAAGAGCGTATAGGTGTATGGGTGAAAATCGACGGACTGTGGAAATATTTTACAAGTGATTTAAAACAAGCTACACGATCACCTGAGTATAGAGAACGAAAATCTGTAGAACAATCAAACTTGATCGGAAAAAAAGAAGATGGACGCACCATGGTTCAATGGGGAGACAAGCAGTTCGATGTGGGCGAGAGGAAGATTAAGCAGCTATTTTCCTTATCAACGGACGGTTCCCTGTGGCTTGTTATTACTGATCAAGAGATAATAATTTCGACAATGAACAATTAATATATATTTCATGCGGGATGGGATCAAATGGTTTCAAACCAGCTAAGGTATTAGGTGATGACGTAATGAGATTTCTTACTGATAAATCAATTGAAACACTTAAAAGTCAGTTCTTTGATCTAATCGACGCGGAGTCGGGAGCTTTTCACTATCAAAATGTATTAAAGACCATGCTTAACACGATTCAAAAAATGCTCGAGGTTGATGAAGTTACTTTGTTCATTTGTCATGCTTGGAAGAACCAATTTTCATTTGAAGTTTCTACAAACGAAAACATAATGGTGGTTATACCATCCAATGATACAAGTGACTGGTTAAGTTCATTGAAAACGATAGATTTTTCCCCAACAGACATAAACTTTAAGGACTACCAAGTACTTATTCCACTTGTAAAATCGGGCAGGAATTTAGGTGTTCTATGCTTAAAAGGGAATCAATCATCTATTACTCCTTCTAATCAAGATTGGTTTGAACAATTTGCGATTGTGTGCTCGTCATTTGTACAGAAGGCTCAAGAATTATACAAAATTGTCATGGAAGAGAAACGTTATAAACAGCTATTTCGTGTGAATGAAAAATTTCATTCTACAATGGATATGGATGCTGTGTTAGGTGAGATTATCTATACGCTTCAGGAAGTATATCCGAGTTTTACGTATTATTTAATGCTGTCTCATGACAATGATAATCATAGTGAACTGCCAATTAAGGATTTAGAATATGATAGTGAAAATTTAGCAGCTATGGAAGCCTATGTTACTGGTACGATCCAAATGGAGGATTCTTTGAACGAACGACGTTCTGTTCTCTATGCACCTTTAAAAGGAAAACAAGGTGTATACGGGGTACTCCAAGTCATTGCTCCAGACACATTGACGTTTCCAAGTAACGAAGTGGAGTTTATAAAACTATTAGCGAATACCGCTGGTTCTGCACTTGAAAATGCACAGCTCTATCAGCAATCAAAACGATTAATTGCTGACCTTCAACTGATCAATGAGACTTCGCATCGTTTAAATTCTAATTTGCGATTGACCGAAACGATGTCGTACATGACGGAACAAATTGTTCAGTCGTTTGATGCGGAAGAGGTTTGCTTTGTATTGCTATCATCGGATTTGAGACCAATTAGCGTATTAGCAGGTTCGACACCATTTTTTGATACGGAAGCTTCCATGGCATACGTTCAATACGTAGTCGACAGATTGAAGAAAGAACATGAGTCCATTTTTATTGGAGATGTAGAAATAAACCTCGATCATGATGTGAAACAATATCGTTCCATTATGGCGGTTCCAATGGTACAATCCGGAGTAATTAAAGGGATAGCTCTCGTTATGCATACCGAGCCGTATCATTTTTCTTTCGAGACCTTTAAGTTGATGCAGTCATTAATTCATCATTCTACCTTAGCTTTTACGAATTCCATGCTTAGAGAAGAATTAGAGAAAATGGTTGTTACAGATCATTTAACAAAGCTGTACTCTAGGAACTATTTAGATGCAAAGGTTCATGAATCACTGGATGAAGATCAGCAAGGAACCTTCCTTTTAATTGATATTGATAATTTTAAAGGTGTTAACGATAAATATGGACACCAAGTTGGGGATGAGATCCTTATTCAAGTTGCTGATATTATAAAAAGTAATATAAGAGAAAGTGATATTGGTGCCCGTTGGGGTGGAGAGGAACTTGCTGTTTATCTACCACGTATTCCACTTGAGGTGGGAATAAGTATTGCCAACCGATTAGTAGATAAAGTAAGGGAATTATCTAAACCATCAATAACCATTTCCTGTGGGGTTTCGTATTGGAATATGGACAATCCAGATAACTTTACAAACTTGTTCAAGCGAGCGGACACAGCCCTTTATGTGGCAAAGGATACGGGCAAGGATCGAGTTGTGGTTCAAGAAAAGATAACCTCTCATTAAGAAAAGGAGTTCAAATTTCGAGCTCCTTTTTACTTTCCAATTGGATCGGTATCACATATGCTAGTAAGGAGAGATCCTTGATAAAAGTGTAAGCGTTTACAAACGGAGGAGAAGCACATGGGAGAGAAAAAATCTTTTAAGATTGATACCGAAGTCATTCATCATGGCTATGATGCTAGTTCATTTGAAGGCAGCTTAGTTCCGCCTATTTTTCAGACATCTACGTATTGCTTTGCAACCGCAGAGCAAGGGGAAAAGAGGTTTGCTGGAGAAGATTCAGGATATATTTACTCACGCTTGGGTAATCCAACCGTTTCTATACTAGAAGAGAGAATGGCAGCAATTGAGAAAGGGGAAGCCGCTCTAGCATTTGGTTCAGGTATGGCTGCCGTGTCGGCTGTATTAGTTTCTCTTACGAAAGCAGGTGACCATGTACTCTGTTCTCAAGGTGTATACGGATGTACTTTTGGTTTGCTTAAGATGCTAAATCATAAATATCAAATCACATATACCTTTTCAGAGATGGAAACAAAGGAACAACTTTTACAAGCCATCAAGCCCGAAACTACGTGCATTTATGTGGAAACCCCAATCAATCCAACCATGAAGCTTGTTGACCTAGAAATGATTGCTGCAGTTGGAAAAGAAAAAGGGATTCCTGTTGTTGTTGATAATACGTTTTGTTCTCCTTATTTGCAGACACCTCTTGAGCTTGGTTGTGATGTTGTCGTTCATAGTGCAACTAAATATATCTGTGGGCATGGGGATGTGATTGCTGGTATCGTTGTTGGAAAGCGTGATTTTCTTCAGGAAGTGGCAATGACCACACAAAAAGATATTGGAGGAATTATTTCCCCGTTTGATGCATGGTTGCTATTAAGAGGGTTGAAAACCTTGCCGGTAAGAATGGATCGACATTGTGAGAATGCTAGGGAGATTCACTCGTTTTTAAGTGAGCATGTGGCCGTGAATCAAGTATTCTACCCAGGGGATAGTAAGCATCCTGACTATATAATTATGCAAAAGCAAATGCGTCAGGCAGGCGGATTACTATCTTTTACATTGCATGGAGGGGTGGAAGAAGCACAGAAGTTCATGAACCGGTTACAGTTAATAAAGATTGCTGTTAGTTTAGGTGATGCTGAAACCTTAATACAGCACCCAGCAACGATGACCCACTCAGTTGTTCCGAAAGAAGAGAGAGAAAAGATGGGGATACAAGATAATTTGATACGGTTATCGGTCGGGTTAGAAGCATGGGAAGATATTCAGGAAGATTTGGATCAAGCTTTGAACGCTTTAATATAAATAAGAGGCAGACCATCTGCCTCTTTTATAAGTGATTGATTAATTCATCAACAAATTGCTCAAGCATTTTTTGATCTAAAGTGTCAAAACGGTTCTTGCTAGGTGAATCTATATCTAGAACTCCCAGGAGTTGTCCTTCTTTTATCATGGGAACAACAATTTCTGATTGAGAAGCTGCATCACATGCAATATGACCAGGGAATTGATGAACATCCTCAACTAAAATCGTCTTTCTTTCTTTCGCACTAGTTCCACAAACACCCCTGCCAAGTGGAATTCTTACACATGCAGGCAGGCCTTGGAATGGTCCGAGCACTAATTCTTTGTCCTCGTCCATTAAGTAAAAACCAACCCAGTTGACGTCAGACAAAAATTGATTTAAAAGAGATGACGTATTGCTTAAATTGGCAATCGAATTCGTTTCGCCTTCTAGAAGCGCCTTCAGTTGTTTTATTAATAGACGATAATTTTCCTCTCTCGTCCCTTCGTAATTCTTTGCTTCAAACATTTCCTTCCCTCCAAACACATAGGTAATTATCATATTTTAGCGAAAATAAGGAGACTTTGTCGAGTTTTTTATACAGGAGAAGAAATGTCGAATAAAGAATGTTATACATAAGGCTATTTTCTGTGATTAAGAGATGGAGGTGGTTTCAAATGAAGAAAAATTCAAAGGATTCCATTGTCGAGGCAGCAATTTATCTTTTTAACACGAAGGGGTTTTCAGGAACAACGATTCGAGATATTGCCCAAAAGGCAAACAGCAACGTCTCTAACATCTCCTACTATTTCCAGAATAAACATGGTCTACTTGAGTATTGCTTTTTAAAGTATTTTGAAGCGTATATTGCAGAGCTTGAATCAGCATTTTTATGTATTGACCAAGGAGCAAAGGCAACACTTCAGAAAATGGCTGAAAGCATTATTAATTACCACACGGAGAACATGCAGCTGACAAGATTAATTTTAAGAGAAATGTCCATCGATTCGCAAACCGTTCGAGAAATAATGAGTACGTACTTTGCAAAGGAAAAGTATTATTTTAAAGCGGTCATTGAGGAAGGAATCATAACAGGAGAGTTCAGACAAGTGTCTGTCACTTTTACTATTGTCCAACTCAAATCGCTTTTATCCATGCCTTTTCTAAATACCCATTATCTCTCAGAGGTTCTTCATGTTTTTCCTCATGAACCGTATTTTACACAGAAATATATTGGTGAAATCAATAACTGGATTGAAGGAGTATTAACTCCCCACCATCCAAAGGAATTAGTGTTTTAATCGTTTTAATTCCTAAGTAATTGCTCATACCCTTGAAGGAGTTCCTTCGCCTGATGAGCATCCGATCCATATATCATCGGAATGTTTAATTGAAGGGCTTGGTTAGCTATCGCTGTTGGTGGATAAGGTTCACGACATAACGGTTTGGCTGTTCCAGCTCCGTTATAATCGAGCTCGTAGTTTTTTTGTTTCACTTCTATCAAAATATTTTGTATTTCCTTGTTAAAGCTAAATGGACAAGGATATTTTTTTTGGAATTTATTCACTAATGTTATATGTCCGATACGCTTAGGTTTATAAATTCCTAAATTGGATTTTATGGATAATAAAAGTGTCCGGTAGTAGGCTTCATAAACTTTTTCTATCCCACCATAGCGCTTAATCATATCACCAAATACATCAGGACTATAATCTAAACAATCATATTCTCCTTCATGCTTTAAAAAATGGACTGACAAAATACTATCAGTCAGAAATGGACCGTATTTGTATAGGAATTCTGTTGTTTCTCTTTCAAAGCCCTCGATGAAATCTACTTCTAATCCTGTATGAATGGTAATCTTTCCTTTATATTTTTCTCTTAGAACAGCTAGCTCTTCTATATATGCCGGTAAATCCTCCATTTTCATTGCACTGTCTTGAAGGGGGGTTGGATCGGTAAAGCCAGCAGGAAGAGGAGCATGTTCCGTAAATGAGATGGTGGAAATTCCAAGTTCGATTGCGTGCTCAATATAGGTTTGAAAAGCATCTTTCGAACCATGGGGACAAAACTTTGAATGGACATGACCATCACGCATGATGAGAAAGCCTCCTTGTTTGTGATTTTTGCAGTATTTGTCGAAAAAAGAGATGTAATGTAGCTAAAGTGATTGTAAATAAATTTTAGTACAAAAAATTTGAAATTAATAGTCAAAAAATGTCGTTTACATGGTATCATAAGAGCATTGAAAATACATTTATATGAACCTTTATATAGATAACATAAATGTAGCTCGGATGAGAACAGGGGGCTTAACATGGAGTACATAATCGGGGGCTTAGTTCTTTTACTAGCTCTGTACGTGATTGGATATACGATGAAAAAAAAGCTTTATAAAGAAATTGACCGTCTCGAGAACTGGAAAATAGATATTATGAATCGCCCAGTCCTTGATGAAATGTCAAAGGTAAAACAGCTTAATATGACTGGTGAAACAGAAGAACTATTTGAGAACTGGAGAAATGATTGGGATGACATCGTAACCAGTCAGCTTCCAGAGGTAGAAGAGTATCTATTTGATGCGGAGGAGTACATTGATCGCTACCGCTTTAATAAAGCCAAACAGGTACAGCGAGCCATTGATTCTCATTTAAAAGAAACGGAAGATAAAATTCAACAGTTACTTGATGAAATCAATGAATTGGTTGGAAGTGAAGAGAAAAATAGAATAGAAATTGAAGAGTTAAAAGAGGTGTATCGTGAGCGCCGCAAAACTCTACTTGCACACCGTCATAATTTTGGCCGTGCAGAAGCTAAGTTAGAAGTCCTTCTTGATGAAATAGTAGCATGCTTTACTAATTTTGAGGAAAGAACAGAAAACGGAGATTATCTGCAAGCTCGTGAGGTTGTGCTTTTAATTCAGTCAAAGACAGATGAATTGAGCAAAAAGATGGATGCTATTCCAAATTTACTCATAGAATGCCAATCGAGTATTCCTTCAGAAATCGAGAATCTGAGAGACGGATTCCGTGAGATGTATAATCAAGGCTATCCTCTAGAACATCTTCATTTTGAAGAGGAGTTAGAAAAACTTCATACAGAAGTAAATGAATGTTTGGAGTTAATTGAACAAACCGAGATTGATGAGCTTCAAAAGAAAATAGATGAAGTAAAGGAAAAAATTGAAGTTATTTATGATCTATTGGAACAAGAGGTTAATGCCAAACGGTTTGTTATAGAAAACGAAGAGCCAACGAGAAGCATGTTATTTGCATTAAAAGAAGAAAATAATGTACTGAAGTATGAAGTGCAGGAAGTGCAGCAAAGTTATCACCTTGAAGAGAGCGAAGTAGAGGGGCAAGCGCAGTTTGAAAAGAAACTTGCTCAGTTAATGAAACGCTTTGAAGTATTAGAACACAAAATTGTAGCTGATGAAACGGCTCTTACGATACTAAAGGATGAGCTAGCTGAGTTAAAGCTAGAGCTTGAAAAATTAAATCTAGAGCAAAAAGAATACGCTGAAAGACTACAAACACTTAGAAAAGATGAAATTGCCGCACGGGAGACAGTAGTTGAACTTTCCAAAAAAATTGCTGATTGCATTCGTCTTGTAAATAAAAGCAATATTCCAGGTCTTCCAGAAGAATATCGTTATTTATTAGAGGATGCAAGAGAGAGCATTTCTAATGTAAAAACAAAGCTAGAAGAAAAGCCATTAAATATACCTACCGTTCAAAAATATTTAGAGGTGGCTGTTATGACGGTAGATAAAGTATATGACCATACCTCTCAGCTCATTGAAACGGTTCTCCTATCTGAAAAGGTTATACAGTATGGCAATAGATACCGGAGCAGTTATCCGGCTGTACAAAAAGCTTTGGTAGATGCGGAAATTGCTTTTAGAAGCTATGATTATCAAGCGGCACTGGAAGTTGCTGCAACCTCCATTGAGGAAGTGGAGCCTGGTGCATTAAAGCGAATTGAAGCTTTATTACAAGAAAAGGTAGAGGTTTAAATGGAAAAGACCGCTTTTTTTGAAGCGGTCTTTTCCTATTCGTTTTCCTGATTGGCATTTATATGATAACATAATTAGTTGAGTTTACCCGTGAATGGTAAGATAAAGGGGTCTTCAGACATGATTTATTTTGATAACAGTGCAACAACAAAACCATTTCCAGAAGTTGTGGATTCATTTGTAAAAGTTTCAAGTGATTTTTTTGGCAATCCTTCGTCTATTCATCGATTAGGTGTTGAAGCGGAAAGTCTGTTAGCTCAAGCTAGAAAACAAATAGGTGAACTATTACAGGTAAATCCGAGCGAGGTTTATTTTACATCCGGAGGTACGGAGAGCAATAACCTAGCAATTAAAGGTACAGCTCTTATGTATCGAAACAGAGGGAAACATATTATTACATCAGCGGTTGAGCATGCTTCCGTAAGAGAGGCGTTTCAACAGCTGAAGGAACTAGGGTTTCGAATAACGGTCATTCCAGTTGATGAGGAAGGTAGAGTTTCTGTTTCCGAAATAGAAGATGCCATTTGTCACGATACGATATTAGTGTCGATCATGCATGTAAATAATGAGGTTGGGACAATTCAGCCTATTGAAGAAATCGGCAATATACTAAAAGGCTATTCAAAAATATTATTTCATGTGGATTATGTACAAGGGGTTGGAAAAGTAGCTCTCGATATTCAAAAACATCATATTGATCTGTGCTCGATATCAGCACATAAATTTCATGGGTTAAAGGGAACAGGAGTGTTAGTGGTTCGTGAGGGGGTCCAAATTTCTCCACTTTTTTCAGGAGGAAATCAAGAATGGAAGCTCCGAAGTGGGACGGAAAATGTTGCTGGTGCTGTTTCAATGGCAAAAGCATTGAGACTAACTTTACAAAGTTACGAAGCAAAGTTAAGTCAAATATTAGAAGTTCAAAGTTATCTTCTTAAAGAACTACAAACGCTTGAAGATGTCGTCATTCATACTCCAAGCAGGGGGCGAGCTCCTCATATCATAAATTTCTCTGTAAAAGGTTTTAGAGGAGAAGTATTTGTACATGCATTAGAAGAGAAAGGGTTAATCGTCTCGACGACAAGTGCATGTTCTTCAAAGAAGAAGGCCGTAAGCCATACGCTATTGGCTATGAATGTCTCAAAGGACGTCGCAGAAAGTGCGATTCGCATGAGCTTATCGTATGAAAATACTCTTGAAGAGGCAAGCAAGGCGATTTCAATCATACAAACAACAGTTACTGAACTAAGAGAGGTTATGCACTAATGAATTACGATCGAATTTTAATAAGGTACGGTGAAATATCAACAAAGGGAAGAAATCGTACGAAGTTTGTTGAAAAGTTGAAAAGAAGTGCAAAGCGTGCACTAGCAGAATTTCCTAACATCATTATTGAGACAACTAGGGACCGTATGTATATTTTGCTAAATGGGGAAAATGGTGAGGGAATTATTGAAAAGTTAAAAATCCTTCCCGGCATTCAATCCTTTAGTCCAGTCATTAAGACTAGCTTGGAGCTTGAGGAAATTAAGGAAGCGGCTTTACAATTATTCTTAAACAAATATAAAGTAGGAGATACTTTTAAAATTTCAACTAGACGAGCGAATAAGGAATATCCTCTTGATACGGGGCAACTAAATTATGCTCTTGGTTCTCATATTTTACAAAATGTCCCTGATCTAAAGGTAGATGTTAAAAATCCAACCATTGACGTTCAGGTTGAGGTACGTACAGAAGCTGTTTATCTCTCAATCGAAACGATTATGGGGGCAGGTGGAATGCCTATCGGATCTAGCGGGAAGGCCATGTTGATGCTATCTGGTGGAATAGATAGCCCAGTTGCTGGCTATATGGCAATGAAAAGAGGGGTTGAAATAGAGGCTGTTCACTTCTTTAGTCCCCCTTTTACAAGTGAGCGTTCCAAACAAAAGGTAGTTGAATTGGCAGAAAAGTTGTCATTACTAAATGGCGGGTACTTTACTCTCCATATCGTTCCTTTTACGGCTATTCAACAGCTTATTCAAAAGCAAATACCTGAAAACTATACAATGACGGCAACAAGACGGATGATGCTTCGTATAACAGATGAAATTCGCCGCAAATTTGAAGGGTTAGCCATCGTTACGGGAGAAAGCTTGGGCCAAGTAGCAAGTCAAACCTTAGAAAGTATGCTAGCGATTAATGATGTTACATCTACACCGATATTAAGACCTTTAATCACTATGGATAAATCCGAAATAATTAATATCGCAAAAACGATTGATACCCATCATATTTCGATTCAGCCTTATGAGGACTGCTGTACCGTCTTTGTCCCTGCTGCTCCCAAAACAAAACCAAAGCTTGAAAAGGTTCAATACTACGAAAGCTTTGTAGACTTTGAGCAGTTGATTCAAGAAGCGGTTGATAAAGTTGAAACCATTCAAATAAAACCAGATCACAATATAAGGGATCAAGTATTTGGAGAATTATTCTAACGTAATTGTGAACAATTTCCAAGTAATTATTTGAATGAAGGCCATGTGTTTGACACATTCTATACTCACAAGGAGGTGATTCACATGGCAAACAACAACAATTCAAATCAATTACTTGTAGCAGGTGCTCAACAAGCTATCGACCAAATGAAGTACGAAATCGCTACTGAGTTTGGTGTTAACTTAGGTGCTGAAACAACTTCTCGTGCTAACGGATCTGTTGGTGGAGAAATTACAAAACGCCTAGTTTCTTTTGCTCAACAATCTATGAGCGGAAGACAATAATCACTCCAACTAAATAGAGAAATGGCTACAGAGGCATTCCCTTAACCGGGGTGCCTCTTTTATTTGTTATAAAACAATTTTAAATTTTTCAATAATTTTGTATAATAACATGTGTGACATCAGGGACATTACATAGAAAATATTTTAGGGGGAGAGGCAGTGAAACGGGAAAATTTACTAGCACCTGAAAAATATAATTTAGTAAGTGAAATGGAACAATTTTCTGACGATCACGAAAGAGTTGCTCTTATTTGGGAAGATGAGCAGGGACGTAAACAGCAAATCACTTATCAACATTTATTAGTGAATGCAAATAAAATTGGAAACGTTTTCTTGGATGAGGGTTTAAAACAAGGCGATGTTGTTCTCATTGTTGTGCCTAGATTAATTGAAGCCTATGAGGTATATATTGCGGCACTTAAAGTTGGACTTGTCGTTATTCCAAGTTCTGAAATGCTGCGTACGAAGGACCTACAATACCGTATTCAACATGGAGACGTAAGGGCAGTTGTAAGCTATTATCCTTATATTGACCAATTTAGTGAGATAGATGAGTGTAGCGGTATCCCTCGTTTTGTCATTGGTGGAAAAGCGGATGGGTGGAAGACGTTAGAAGAAGAAATGAAGACGGCTTCTGCAGAGCTCAAATTAGCATCTACAAGAAGTGATGATATGGCTTTCTTATCTTATACTTCAGGAACGACGGGGAATCCAAAAGGGGTTGTTCATACGCATGGCTGGGCTTATGCTCATCTGAGAACTGCAGCTCCTAACTGGTTATGTATTGAAGAAGGAGATCGTGTGTGGGCAACGGCAGGACCTGGATGGCAAAAGTGGATTTGGAGTCCGTTTTTATCGGTGTTAGGCTCAGGAGCAACTGGCTTTGTTTACAATGGAAAGTTTGATCCAAGCAAATACTTGACCTTATTGCAAGATTATAAAATAAACGTCCTCTGCTGTACTCCGACTGAATACCGGCTGATGGCGAAGGTAGAAAATATTCATGAGTATCAATTAAGTAACCTTCATAGCGCGGTGTCTGCTGGTGAGCCATTAAATAGAAATGTGATTGACACGTTTAAAAAGCATTTCGGGCTTGATGTTCGTGACGGATATGGTCAAACGGAAAACACATTACTTGTAGGAATTACAAAAGGAATGACGTTGAAAGCTGGATCAATGGGGAAACCGACCCCAGGAAATAGCGTGGAAATTATTAATGAATACGGTGAGATTTGTGAGATAGGAGAAGTTGGTGATATTGCAGTCCATGTCGATACCCCAGCCCTATTTAAAAATTATTACAAGGACGCCGAAAGAACCGCTATGCAGTTCCGTGGGAATTACTATATAACAGGTGACAAAGCTAAGAAAGATGAAGACGGGTATTTCTGGTTTGAAGGCCGAGGCGATGATATTATTATCAGCTCTGGATATACGATTGGGCCATTCGAAGTTGAAGACGCTCTTGTGAAGCATCCTTTTGTGAAAGAATGCGCTGTAGTAGCAAGTCCAGATGAAGTACGAGGAAGTATCGTAAAAGCGTTTGTCGTTCTAAAGGAAGGGATAGATGAAAAAGATCCACAGCTTATTAGCACCCTTCAGAACCATGTCAAAGAGTTAACAGCTCCATATAAATATCCAAGGAAAATTGACTTTATCAAAGAATTGCCGAAAACAACCTCTGGAAAAATCCGCAGAGTCGAGTTAAGAAAGAAAGAGCAAAAGCTGGCAAGTCAAAATTAAATAATAAGTAAGAGAGAAGAATCCAAGTTCTTCTCTTTTTTTTGAAAAAAATGTATAGCATGATTTGAATTTTCCCCTTATAATAAGTAAATGTTTCGAGTCTAGAAAGAATAGAGGGTACTCATGGAGAGAAATGAAATAAAAACAGGTGCGTTTCAAGCGGGCCTTTCGTATTTATTATGGGGAATTCTACCGATTTACTGGAAGCTACTTGACCATGTGTATGCAGAAGATATTTTAGCCAATCGTATCTTTTGGTCCTTCGCATTTATGATGGTGGTTTTATTTTTTTCAAAAAAGATCGGAAATTTATTTTCCGTCCTAAAAAGCTTTAAGCAAAATCGCAAAGAAATGTATGCACTAATTATTGCATCCTTTTTAATTAGTACCAATTGGTTTATCTATATATGGGCAGTGAATCATCATCAAATGATTGAAGCGAGTCTTGGCTATTATATTAATCCATTGGTTAGTGTATTGTTAGGAGTTATTTTCTTAAAGGAGAAGCTTTCTCCCGCTCAGACCGCGTCCTTTATTATCGCTGGTGTTGGAGTTCTTATTTTAGGTCTTTCATATGGGGAATTCCCATGGATTTCGATCGTTCTAGCTCTTTCGTTCGGAGTTTATGGACTAGCGAAAAAAATGATTAAAGTAGACTCTGCTGTTGGGCTAACACTAGAGACAATGGTTGTTACCCCGTTTGCCTTAGCTTATATGGTTTTTCTATTTTTTAATGGGGAGCATGCGTTATTCTCAGGTTCTGTTTCAACCGATATATTACTAATTGGAGCGGGAGCGGCTACTGCTCTGCCACTACTGTATTTTGCAAAAGGTGCCCAAAAGATTCCGCTATCCATGCTTGGTTTGCTCCAATACATTGCGCCGACAATCACTTTATTGTTAGGTGTTCTTGTATACGGAGAGCACTTTACCAAGCACCACTTACAAGCATTTATCTTTATCTGGTCTGCCTTAACGATATATTCACTATCCCGCACCAAACTATTTGCCAGCACCCCAGGATCATTCAGGAAACGATTTGGAGCATAAGAGGAGAAGAAGGAAGCTGACTGCCTTGGCAGTCAGCTTTTTTGTGTGAGACGGTGGCTTCTTCAGAGCAAATGGGGGGACGAATAGTGATAGGTTCAAATGTGACAGACTAAATGCCCGCTGAGATGGAAAAAGTGTGCAAGCGGTCAAATAGACGGTCTCTAATTGCCCGTTAAAGAGGTAAGAGTATGCCAGCGGTCAAATAGACGTTCTCTAATTGCCCGTTAAAGAGGTAAGAGTATGCCAGCGGTCAAATAGACGGTCTCTAATTGCCCGTTAAAGAGGTAAGAGTGTACCAGTGGTCAAATAGACGTTCTCTAATTGCCCGTTAAAGAGGTATGAGAGTGCCAGCGGTCAAATAGACGTTCTCTAATTGCCCGTTAAAGAGGTAAGAGAGTGCTAGCGGTCAAATAGACGTTCTCTAATTGCCCGTTAAAGAGGTATGAGAGTGCCAGCGGTCAAATAGACGTTCTCTAATTGCCCGTTAAAGAGGTATGAGAGTGCCAGCGGTCAAATAGACGTTCTCTAATTGCCCGTTAAAGAGGTAAGAACACGCCAGCGGTCAAATAGACAGATCCTAATTGCCCATCAAGAAGAAAACAATGATCAAAGGTTAATTAGCTATGGTTTATATAAAGTAGGTATGTCTTTTTGAGCTTTGAATTTGGAAATTTTTCTTTAGGATCCGTCTAATCGTCTTTTCTGACACTATTCCCCGACACCATTCAAAAATTGCACTAGTAGTAAGCAATCCCTCTGGAAATAGCTTTTTGTATTCTGCAATATTTCTTAAAATCGCCTTCTCAAGATGTTCCTTACAACCGCAAGAGTTACATACAATATATGCTTGATTCAATAGATCAACAAACTTTCCACAACAACCACAACGAATCCCCTTCTCTAAGTCCTCATAGCTATAGGAAGGTAATCTAATGTAGGGTGATTTTTCAATATGGCATGCTGCAATTTTTTCAGCAATGATTTGACCTTTATTGGTCATTTCGTGGGTTTCCTGCTTCATTTTCTGAAGAAATCGCTTGAGCTGACTTGAGAGTAAGATGGAAGGATGAAATGGTGCGTTAAAAAGGGTGAACTCGGGGTTTACAAAAACGACATAAGCTTCCACAGGGATGTGAATGCCAAGATCTTTTAATAGGCGGCGGAAGCCGGTTTCGGTTCGTTGGAGTTGGATGAGGGGATTTTGGATTTCGGTTTTGGTGATGCTATACCATCTATCGTTTTCTAAAAAGTATTCACCGTCGTAATTTTTCACTTCAAAGATGGTAAATTTCTTTCTCAAAAACAAAGAATCAATCTGAAACATTTGTCCACCACTACTAGTGAGTAATAAATCATTTAACAGTAGGTAGCTAGAAGTGGTAAGTGCGTCTATAACAAAGGAGTCCCACTGCAACTCTCCAGCAAATCCTTTTTCTAATATCTTTAAGTGGTCTTCATCTAAATCTTTCAGCCGTCCCTGTAAGTACCTTAGTATCAATAGCTCCTCCGGGATGGGGCGTTGCTTCAAAATCATCTTTATCATCCTTTCTAAAACTAGGGGGCATGTCCACCAATTGACAAACACGCCCCCATTAAAAATTATAAGAATGTTCTCTTTACTTTTTCCCAGAACGAATTGTCCTTTAGTTTCACCGTTTTAATTCTCTTTTCACTAAGTTGGATATCCACTCTCTCAACATGTTGTAAGCTGAGGGCCTCATTGTCCATGCCCATTGTTGGGTGATCGTTTCCATCTTGTACGACTCTTAAAGAAAGTTTTCTTTCTCCGCTTAAGATAAAGGGAGATCCTAATGTGCGGTAATAATTCGTATTTAAGGACGCTAGCTCACTTACTTGCATCGACGGCAGGAATGGGTCTACAACGGCTCCATTGACCGATTTGCTGTATGCTGTACTTCCTGTCGGTGTGGAAACGATCATCCCGTCTCCACGGAAGGTTTCGAAATGAAGATCATCAATAAATACTTCTAGAACGAATGTCTTAATAATAGATGAGCGAATACTAAACTCGTTCAAACATTGGAACGACATTTGTCCATCCACCAAAACATCAATGGTTGGATAGCGTCTTACTTCTATTTGTTCATTTGTCATAGCCTCAATCATTTTATCTGTTTCATTGATATGGAAGTCACAATAGACTTTTAAACTTTCACTTGTGGAAATACCTGCATATAGGCAGTCCTCACGAAAGCCAGTCTTTCTAACAGCTTGTAGGAATGTTCCATCTCCACCGACACTTACGATAATATTTGCGTCTTTATGGTCTTTGACTACCGTAAACCCTTGTTTGGCTGCAAGCTCATAAAGTGGTGAAACCGTTTCTAACATATCCGAATCTTTTTTGTGATATAAAAAAATATTTCGACGGTTAGGCATTGTAAATTCCTCCAGACAATTTTTAAATTTACCATTATATCTTTATTTTGTTAAAATGTAGGCTATGGAATTTAGTTTACCTGTTTTTGAAACATTTTAAAAGGAGAACCGTAATAGTAGAGGAAGTGGAAAAAGGAGGATCATAGATGAATGGAAAGCGTTGGGCAGCACTCGGTATTGCTGTAGTATTATTAGTTTTTTCTTGGGTGACAAATGCACTCTCCTCGGTTGCTTTTAGCAACATCGAGAGCTCATGGACAGAGGTGTTTTCGGCCACAGAGGAACCTTTTATCGAGGAAGTAATTGAGGAAGGAAATGCAGCAAAGAAAATTGCTGTACTAGAAGTAAATGGAGCAATTCAAGATACAGGCGATGTAACGTCATTTTTCCAGTCACCTGGATATAATCATTCAGCTTTTATGGAGAACTTGGAACACGTGAAAGAAGATAAAGATGTGAAAGGTATCATTTTAAAGGTCAATTCACCTGGTGGCGGCGTGGTTGAAAGTGCAGAGATTCATGACAAGCTCGTTGAAATCTCTGAAGAAACAAAAAAACCAATCTATGTATCGATGGGTTCGATGGCAGCTTCAGGCGGGTATTATATTTCTGCCCCTGCTGATAAAATTTACGCAAGTCCTGAAACGTTAACGGGCTCATTAGGAGTAATTATGCAAGGAGTTAATTATGCGGGATTGGCAGAAAAATACGGTGTGGAATTTGTAACGATCAAAAGTGGTGAATTTAAGGACATTATGAGTCCTTCAAGAGAGATGACGGAAGAGGAAAAAAATATCCTCCAAACGATGATTAACAACTCATACGAAGGCTTTGTGGATGTGATTGCATCTGGTAGAGGATTGTCTGAAGAAGAAGTAAGAACGATTGCAGATGGTCGAATTTATGATGGAAGGCAAGCGAAAGAAATTGGTTTAATTGATGATTTTGGATATTTTGAAGATGTTACAGAAGCTATGAAGAAAAATGAAAAATTAGCTGGAGCACAGGTAGTTAGCTACAGTGAGAACTTTGGTTTTGGTTCATTATTCAGTATGGCAGCTAGTAAAATGGTTGGGAAAGATTTAGAGATGACTGGTCTAATGAAGCTATTGTCACAGCCTAATTCTCCAAGACTGATGTATATGTATGCGGAATAAGGAGGGTGACAATATGGATAACAATCAATTAGATAAGGAACGAATGGAATGGGAGGAACAACCAGCTCCCTCTCAAGCAGGCTATACCCTATTCTCGAATGCACGGTTCGCAGGCTTTTGGATGAGATTTTGGGCATACTTATTAGATCTACTTGTGATTGGAAGCATCGATCGAATCCTCATCAATCCGATCTTTCGCGCAATAGGGCTAGACTTGCATAGTGGTAACTTTTTTGCTCCAATTACAATCGCCACGGCTCTCACGTTTTATGGATATTTTGTATTAATGACAAAATTCTTCGGTCAAACATTAGGAAAAATGGTTTTTGGTTTACGGGTGATTCATTTACACGGTGAAAAGCTAACGTGGAGCACGGTGCTTTTTCGGGAGTGGATTGGTAGATTTATTTCCACGTTTATTGTTATTTTATATGTGCTTGTAGCGTTTCTTCCTAAAAAGCAAGGAATACATGATTTATTTGCAGATACCACTGTTGTTCACGAAAAATAATTAATAAACCTGTCAGCAAATCTGTTGGCAGGTTTATTTTTTTGTATATTGTCGATAATGGTAGGCGGAAGGGTGTGAGAGTAATGAAGTGGCTACTTTTAATCCTAATCATACTATTGCTTTTATTTTTGCTTATCATTTTTTTAAAACTAAAGGTGTTTATCCACTTCTATCATGGACAAGACGATGACCATTTAAGAATTAAATTCAAAGCTTTATTTGGTCTTATTCAATACAAACTTGAAATTCCAGTCATTCAAATAGATGATGATTCACCAACAGTTGTTGTAAAAACAAAAAAAGAGCCGGGTGCAAAAGAACAAGTGAAGGATGAAGAAACCAGTAAATATACACCAAAAGAGATCTTGAATAGCTTTAAAGATTACGAAACTTTAATAAAGCATGTTGTGGGGTTACATAGAATTGTTCGTAAGTTTCTAAAAAAAGTAACGATTACAGATATAAAATGGGACTCCGTTATTGGTGTTGGAGATGCTGCATTTACGGGGATGATTACTGGTGCATGTTGGGCAGCAAAAGGCAGTCTCATCGGCGTTCTAAGTACCTATATGCGAATGAGGAATCTTCCGCGTATAACAGTTACCCCTCACTTTCAAATGCCGATATCTCAAACGACCTTTACATGTATGATTCAATTTCGTATCGGGCATGCTATGTTAGCAGGAATTAAACTGATTAAATTTTGGAAGGGTGGACGGCCTAATTTTAAAACAAAGCCGTTATCTACTTTATCTAATGAAAAATCTAAATCCATATAAGGAGGAGTTTATATGTCTGAGCATCCAATACAAGGGTTAATGACAACAGCAATGGAAAATCTAAAGGAAATGATTGATGTAAATACAATCATTGGTGACCCAGTTGAAACCCCTGATGGCAGTGTAATCTTAACTGTTTCAAAGGTTGGCTTTGGATTCGCAGCAGGTGGTAGTGAATTTACTCTTGATAACGGGAAGGAAGAAGCTTCAAAGCACCCATTTGGTGGAGGTAGCGGTGGTGGAGTTTCTATTACTCCAATTGCTTTCTTAATTGTAAATTCCAAAGAGGTAAAAATGGTTCACCTTGATGAGAGTACACATTTATATGAAAAGATTTTGGATTTGGCTCCTCAAGCAGTAGACAAAATTCAACAAATGATGTCAAAAAATAAGGATCAAGGTCAAGGCAGTGGTGATAACCAACAGCCAAATCCGGATGAATATAACGGTCCTAAGCATGATTTACAAATATAAGATTAATGGGTTAACTTCCCTGATAGGGAGTTAACTCTTTTTCTTTGAAAAATGAGCGTAATTATTTGCAAAATTAAGTTGAACGGGCTATGATTTTTGTGTACATATACTGGAAAGGGAGGAATTTTTTTATGGCATCAATTACATTTAAGGGGAATCCTGTTACACTATTAGGTCAAGAAGTTAAAGTGGGTGACACGGCACCTGATTTCACAGTTTTAGCTAATGATTTATCACCAGTTACATTAGCTGATAGCAAAGGTAAAGTTCGTCTAATCAGTGTCGTACCATCCATTGATACAGGAGTATGTGATGCTCAAACTCGTCGTTTTAACGAAGAAGCAGCGAAGTTAGATAATGTACAAATTCTAACGGTTAGCGTTGACTTACCTTTCGCACAGAAGCGTTGGTGTGCTTCAGCAGGTATTGATAAGGTACAAACTGTTTCTGACCATAGAGATCTTTCTTTTGGAGAAGCATATGGCGTGGGAATCCAAGAGTTACGCCTTCTTGCTCGTGCTGTTTTTGTTATTGACTCTAATGACAAAGTAACTTACGTGGAGTACGTAAGTGAAGCAACAGATCATCCAAACTATGAAGCAGCAGTGGAAGCAGCGAAAGCAGCACAATAATAAAGATAAGAAAGCCTCGATCACATTCGAGGCTTTTTTACATCTCTTTAAAATTGCCTTCTTTCCTTATGCTAGATACAATAGAAGATATGAATTTTTCAGGAGGAAGAAATATGTCACCTTCTACTTTAGAAGATTTATTTACTTTGTTTAATGAGACGGCTTCTATTTTACAGGAGGAGCTAAATTGTACATACCTAGAGGCATTAGCTGAAACGGGTGAAAACCTATTTCAACAATCAGTATTACAAGAAGAATTAAGTGAATTAACACTTAAGAGATTAAAAAAAAGCTACGAAGCGTTTCGTCCAGATAAGTATTCAGCTGAAGAATTACGTAAGGCGTATCAATTAGCTATTTTAAAAGGGATGAAGGAAAGTGTACAACCAAACCATCAAATGACTCCAGATGCAGTAGGAATGTTGGTAGGTTATTTAGTGGATAAGTTTGTCCACTCGACAAACTTCCGATTGCTTGACCCAGCGGTTGGTACAGGGAACTTACTTACAACGGTGATGAATCATCAAGTGAATAAAAAGGTAACTGCGATTGGAGTAGATATAGACGATTTATTAATCCAACTTTCATTCGTGAATGCAAACCTTCAAGAACATCATATTGAATTGTTCAATCAGGATAGTTTAGAGCCGCTATTTATTGATCCTGTTGATGCAGTCGTGGCTGATTTACCAGTTGGCTATTATCCAAATGATGTTCGAGCACAAGATTATCAGTTAAAGTCATCTGAAGGGCATTCATACGCTCATCATTTGTTTATTGAGCAAAGTGTGAAACATACGAAAGCTGGCGGATATTTATTTTTTATTATTCCCAATGGTTTATTTGAAAGTGAAGAGGCGCCTAAGCTTCATGCTTTCTTAAAGGAACACGCTCATATCCAAGGAATCCTTCAATTACCAATGACAATGTTTAAAAATAAACAAGCAGCAAAAAGCATTTTAATCCTGCAAAAACTAGGTGGGGACATTTTGCCGCCTAAGCAGGTACTTCTTGTAAACATTCCGACACTTTCTAAAGGACAAGATGTGGAGCGAATGCTTAGAAACATTGATATATGGATAAAAGAGAACAAATAATAGGGAACCGATAGCTGATAAAAAGGCTATCGGTTTTTTGCCTTATTTTCAGAATATAATTACTTTATTCTGTAACCGATACCAAAATTAGCTTGTTCTTGAAATGTATGTGAGGCAGTGATTAAATGGGGAATGGAGAGATAGAAACGAACGTCTTAGTGCAAAATATATTTGTATTAGCGTATTGAGAGTTTCTTTAAAAAAGGAGCGGTACTTATAATATGTCAAAGGTAATTGCGATTAACGCAGGAAGTTCATCACTGAAATTTCAATTATTCGAAATGCCGAATGAAGATGTTATCACAAAAGGGTTAATTGAGCGTATTGGTCTTAAGGATTCTATTTTCACGATTTCTGTAAATGGTGAAAAAGTTGAAGAGGTTACAGATATTCCTGATCATGGTGTTGCAGTTAAAATGCTTTTAAATAAGCTAACTGAATCTGGAATTATTAAGTCACTTGATGAGATAAATGGTATTGGTCACCGTGTCGTACATGGTGGGGAAGAATTCAATGACTCTGTTTTAATTACAGATGAAGTGTTAAGTAAGATTGAAGACTTATCAGAGCTAGCACCTCTTCATAATCCAGCTAATATTACTGGAATTCGTGCTTTCCAACAGGTACTGCCAAATGTACCGGCGGTTGCTGTTTTTGATACAGCGTTCCATCAAACAATGCCAGAAAGCTCTTTCTTATACAGCTTGCCTTACGAGTATTATAAAGAATATGGCATTCGTAAATATGGTTTCCACGGTACGTCACATAAGTATGTGTCAGAGCGTGCAGCAGAGCTATTAGGTCGTCCACTTGAACAGCTTCGCTTGATTTCTTGTCACTTAGGAAACGGTGCAAGTATTGCAGCCATTGAAGGTGGTAAGTCTATTGATACATCTATGGGCTTCACTCCACTTGCTGGTGTAACAATGGGAACTCGTTCAGGAAATATTGACCCAGCGCTAATTCCTTTCATTATGGAGAAAACAGGAAATAGTGCTGATGAAGTATTGGATATCCTTAATAAAAAGAGTGGAATGTTAGGAGTATCAGGATTCTCAAGTGACCTTCGTGATATCGAGTTGGAAGCTGAGAAAGGGAATGAACGTGCGGAATTAGCGTTAGAAGTATTCGGTAACCGAATCCACAAGTATATTGGTTCTTATGCATCTCGCATGTATGGTGTTGATGCAATCATCTTTACAGCAGGTATTGGTGAGAACAGCCAGGCAATTCGTGCCCGTGTACTTCAGGGCTTAGAGTTTATGGGTGTATATTGGGATCCAGCTCTAAACAAGACACGTGGAGAAGAAGCGTTTATTAACTATCCACATTCTCCAGTAAAAGTAATCGTCATTCCTACGAATGAAGAAGTTATGATTGCACGTGATGTTGTAAAATTAGCTTAATAATATTCTTATACACAGGCAAATGCTGATTAGGCATTTGCCTGTTGCTTTTTTCTCCAAAAACAATGAGTATGCTATACTTAAGCTAGTTAAGAAGGAGGGAAGGCAATGGCTTTAACAAGTCGTGAAAAACAAGTGATGGCCTCGATTAAAGAATGGGAAGAGAGTCTTTACAGCTATTCTCCTAATGATCTTGAAGTAACGTATGATAAATACGTAGAGCGAGTTTTTTCCCTATTACCAGAAGAAACACAGAAGCAGTTTTACATAGCCTTAGATAGCTGGTTATTCCATTTACATGCATTAATACAAGGAAGTCAACTTCAGTTCGATGCAAAAGAGCGAATCCTATCTGCTGGAAGAGTATTCGACCAAAGTATTACACAAATTGAGGATTTAAAACATTTAAGCATTGATCAACTCCAGTACATTGCTGAACAACAAATTTCGAGACATAGACTATATTCCTTTGCTCAAGGAGGAATGTCTGGAACTGGTGGGGCTCTTTTATTAGGTGTGGATCTTCCTGCAGTTACAGTCATCAATCTTAGAGTGATTCAACTAATTGCTATGACCTATGGATACGAAGTTAATACTCCATTTGAAATGATGAATTCATTGAAAGTATTTCATGCGGCAATCCTTCCTGTCCGAATGCAGGTGTATAGCTGGGAGGAATTAAAGCAGGATATCGGGAAACATAGAGAATACTTTTATGAGGGAAAAGAAGAACTTACAAATATTACATGGATGGAACAACCTCTGAAGCAGATCTTTAAATCGATTGCGATTCTTTTCTTTAAAAATAAGACCCTTCAAGGAATTCCTCTCCTATCCATGGCCATTGGGGCAGGAAGCAATTATCAATTAACACGAAAAGTTACGGATTTTGCTCACTCCTATTATCAATTGCGTTATCTAGCAGAAAAGGAGAATACATACGATGAGTAAAGATGAGCATAAGCAAACTGCACCACGCTCTGTAACATGTAAAGTAATTACCGTGAGTGATACAAGAATAGAGGAAACTGATAAAAGTGGTCAGCTCATGATATCCTTATTGAAGGAAAATGGTCATGCGATTGGAGATTACGTGATTGTTAAAGATTCACGAGAGGAAATTACAAGGGAAGTTCTTCGGGGCTGTATCGATGACAGGGTCGATATCATATTAACAAATGGCGGTACTGGTATTGCAAAACGTGATGTAACGATAGAAACGGTTCAAGCGCTTTTTGAGAAAGAAATAAGTGGGTTTGGGGAATTGTTTCGAATGCTTAGCTATACAGAGGACATCGGCTCTGCTGCTATTTTATCTCGAGCGATTGCTGGTGTTATCCAAAATAAAGCGATCTTTTCTACTCCAGGTTCAACAGGGGCAGTGAGGCTAGCGATGAATAAGTTAATCTTGCCTGAGCTCGGCCATATAGTGAGAGAATTGAAAAAAGATTTGTGAAAAAGTGAGACGTTAGTTCTCACTTTTTTTGGTTAATTGAAGGGCACTTTGGGAAGAGTAATAAATCAATCACTTCTTACAGTAGAAGGTGGGTAGATGAGAAATTTATTCTTTTTCGTTATTTTTGCCTTTCTTATTGCATCACCTGCTGAGCAAATGATGGCAATAGAAGAGCCAGTTCCTCCGTCAATCGAGCTACGTATTCTAGAGACGACAGATCTACATAGTTATATGATGGATTATGATTATCGAAACAATCAAGAAACAGTGGAATTCGGATTTGCAAGGACAGCAAGTTTAATTAAAGAAGCAAGAAAGGAAGCAAAAAATGCGCTTCTATTTGATAATGGTGATTTAATTCAAGGAAGTGCATTAGGTGAGCTTGCTTCTAAAACGTATCAATTTGACCAAAGCTTTATACATCCAGCATTTAAGGCGTTAAATCGCCTCCGATATGACGGGGCAACACTTGGAAATCATGAGTTTAATTTCGGATTAAACTTCTTGCAAACGAGCTTACGGGGAGCTGATTTTCCATATGTGAACGCTAATATTTATGTGGAAGACCATAATTTACAATCATTTGATGATATCAACTATTTTAATCCGTACATCATATTAGATAAAAGATTTACAGATACAATGGGGGTTGAGCAAAATATCAAGGTTGGTGTACTTGGGTTGATTACTCCTATTGCAGCAAAGTGGGATGAGGAGCATTTTAAGGGGAAAATAAAAATAAAAAGCATGGTGTCATCAGCTAAGCATTTCATACCGATTATGAAGGGGAAAGGTGCTGATATCATTATTGTTCTAGCCCATGCTGGTCTGGCTGCCGATGAGGGTGTAGTAAACAAAAGTGAAAATAGTGTAATGGCATTAACAGAAGTGGAAGGAATTGATGCCATTCTATATGGTCATAGCCACTCTCTATTTCCTAACGATGATTATTTTTTACAGCAACAATTTATCAATATTGAAAAAGGCACCATCCATAATACTCCATTAGTTCAAGCTGGATATTGGGGGAATCATTTAGGGATTATTGATTTGTCAATCAGGAAGGTAAATGATGTGTGGAAGGTAGTAGACTCTCGATCTGAGGTGAGATCGATTTATAAAAAATCAGGAAAAGAAAAGGTGCCTCTTGTCCAGCCTGATGAGGAAATTATTGATGCATTGAGAAACGATCATTCAAACACGTTAGAGTATATAAAAAATAATAAAGAATAAAAGAGCCTTCAGGCGTCTGAAGGCTCTTTTTAATGGTGAACTTTCCCACCGATATCCTGGTTTGTTCGATACCATAGCCATAAATCATTAATTATGGAAGCGAGTTCAGCGATTTCGGTATTTAATTGGCATGATTTCTGAAAATCACTTTCATCTGATAAAGAGGCTTGCTTCTTATTAATATGTTCTTCTAGTTCTCTTATTCGATCAGGAATATGTCCCCTTATTTTCTCCCACTCCAACAGAATGCTTTGCTGTGTATGAAAGGTATAATCCTCCCAGTTTTTATGCAAAGTAGGGAGCTTGATTCCTAATCTCTCATTTAATTCAAAGTGTTTTTCCATTGAAAGCTCCTCCGTTTCATCTAATAACCATTCTACTACAGTCCATTCATGCCTTCCAGAAGGAAGCTGTATAAATATTTTAATAAATTTTTATACATTTTTAAGAATAAGTATTGAAAATAGGAAGAAAACTTGTTACATTTGTATACATATTATTAAAGTATAAAAATATAAATCATTTGAATATTTATTCGATATTAGGAGGATTACCATGTCAGTTCAAAAAGTTGTTCTTGCTTATTCAGGAGGATTAGATACATCAGTAGCAGTAAAGTGGCTTCAAGATCAAGGGTACGCAGTAGTTGCGTGTTGTTTGGATGTAGGAGAAGGTAAAGATTTAGATTTTATTAAAGAGAAAGCATTGCAAGTGGGTGCGGTATCATCGTACGTGATTGATGCAAAAGAAGAATTCGCGCATGAATATGCATTAATTGCACTGCAAGCACAAGCGATGTACGAAGATAAGTATCCTCTTGTATCAGCGCTATCTCGTCCTCTAATTGCGAAAAAATTAGTAGAAGTTGCTGAGCAAGAAGGAGCAGTTGCGGTAGCGCATGGTTGTACAGGAAAAGGAAACGATCAAGTTCGTTTTGAAGTATCCATTTCTGCGTTAAACCCTGACTTAAAGGTTCTTGCTCCAGTACGTGAGTGGAGCTGGTCTCGTGAAGAAGAAATTGAGTATGCAAAGAACAACGGAATTCCAATTCCGATTAACTTAGATAGCCCATATTCAATTGACCAAAACCTTTGGGGTAGAGCAGCTGAATGTGGAGTATTAGAAGATCCTTGGGCAGCACCTCCTGAAGGTGCATACGATATTACATTGCCTCTTGAGCAAACACCAGATCAAGCGGATGTCGTTGAAATTGAGTTTGTTAGCGGAGTTCCAGTTAGCCTAAACGGAAAAAGCTACCCACTTTCAGAGCTTATTTTAGAATTAAATGGATTGGCTGGTAAGCATGGTGTTGGTCGTATTGACCATGTGGAAAACAGACTCGTGGGTATTAAATCACGTGAAGTGTATGAGTGCCCAGGAGCAATGACATTATTAAAAGCACACAAAGAGCTTGAAGACTTAACACTTGTGAAGGAAGTAGCTCATTTTAAGCCAATTATTAGTAAGAAGATTGCTGAAGTGATTTATGATGGACTTTGGTTCTCTCCACTAACTACTGCTTTAAAAGCATTCCTTAAGGAAACACAAAAGTATGTAACAGGTACCGTTCGTGTGAAGCTATTTAAAGGCCATGCGATTGTTGAAGGAAGAAAGTCAGCGTACTCCTTGTATGATGAAAAATTAGCAACGTATACAGCAGAAGATCAGTTTGACCATCAATCTGCGGTTGGTTTTATTCAACTTTGGGGACTGCCAACTAAGGTGCAATCTCAAGTACAACAAAAGAAGGTGACTGTGTGAAAAAGCTTTGGGGAGGACGCTTTACTAAAACAGCAGAGGAATGGGTAGACGAATTTGGAGCCTCCATTTCCTTTGATAAAGAGCTAGTCCTAGAAGATATTCAAGGTAGTTTAGCACATGTAAGTATGCTCTCTTCGTGCGGTATTATATCGCACGAGGAAGCAGCTCAAATTACAGATGGGCTGAAGGTTTTACAAGAAAAGGCAATCAATGATGAGCTTGAATTCTCCGTAGAATTAGAGGATATTCACTTGAATCTTGAGAGTCAGCTTATTCAATTAATTGGTCCTGTTGGTGGAAAGCTCCACACGGGAAGAAGCAGAAATGACCAAGTGGCAACAGATATGCATTTGTACTTACGAAAGGAAACTTTGCATGTTGTTGAACTAATTGAAGGGCTGCAGCAAAGTCTGTTAGTACAGGCTGAAAAGCATGTGGAAACCGTCATGCCAGGCTACACACACTTACAAAGAGCGCAGCCTATCTCATTTGCTCACCATTTGCTTGCTTATTTTTGGATGCTTGAGCGTGACAAAGAAAGATTCCAGGAAAGTCTTAAGAGAATTAATAAATCTCCACTAGGTGCAGGGGCATTAGCCGGAACTACATTTCCTATTGACCGTGAACTTACAGCTAGCCTTTTAGAGTTTTCAAGTATTTATGAGAATAGTTTAGATGCTGTTAGTGATCGAGATTTTATATTGGAATTTATGTCTGGAAGCTCAATCTTGATGATGCATTTATCAAGACTTGCTGAGGAGTTTATTTTATGGTCAAGTCAAGAGTTTCGCTTTATTGAGCTTGATGATAGCTTTACGACTGGATCGAGCATTATGCCGCAAAAGAAAAATCCTGATATGGCTGAGTTAATCCGTGGAAAGACAGGAAGAGTATATGGCAATCTCTTTGGTTTGTTAACGGTTTTAAAGGGTCTGCCGCTTGCTTACAACAAGGATATGCAGGAAGATAAAGAAGGCATGTTCGATACGGTAAAGACAATTACTGGCTCGTTAAAGATTTTTGCTGGAATGGTTGAAACCATGAAAGTGAATGAGAACGAAATGGAAGTTGCTACAAAGCAGGACTTCTCTAATGCGACAGAGCTTGCTGATTATTTATCAGGGAAAGGTATTCCGTTCCGTGAAGCTCATGAAATCGTAGGTAAGCTAGTTCTTACATGCGTTCAAAGTCAATGTTATTTGGCTGATTTACCACTCGAGCAATATAAGGAAGCAAATCCATTATTCGAGAATGATATATATGAGGTGTTAAACCCAGTCACTGCAGTGAAACGTAGAAACTCAGCAGGTGGAACAGGGTTTGCTCAGGTCGAAGAGGCCATCGTTAAAGCAAAATCAAAGATAAAGCAAGAAAAGCACGCTAATGACTAATAGCGTGCTTTTCTGCGTTATTTATTCTTTTTCTGTACGTACAACCAAAACATCACAGCGTGCATAACGGGTAATATGTTCGGAAACGCTTCCGATTAAAAATCGTTCTACCGCATTCAATCCTGTTGCTCCACAAATAATTAAATCTACTTCATGCTTTTTCGCTAAGTCTTTAGGGATTTTCACCTTTGGAGAACCATAATCGATCTCGTAGGTTACATGTTGAACTCCTGCATTCAATGCCTGCTCTTTGTAGCTTTCCATTAGCTCCGTAGCAAACTTGTCTGCTCTTTCCGCAATCGTACGGTCATATGCTTCAACGGTTGCAAAAGTTCGAGTGTCGATGATGTGAGCTAATAAAATAGTTGCATTGTTCCGTTTGGCCACTTCGATTGATTTCTTAAAAGCCCATTCTGCTTCTTTAGAACCGTCCACAGCAACTAATATCTTCTTATACGTAAGACTCATGTTCATCTCCTCCTTTACTTTTATTATACAATACCCAATTCATGTATATCTGTAGCAAATTTTCGAAAAATAATATAGGCGGGAAAATACACTTTAAAGGAGCTCATAATCAATGAAAAAGGAAGAGATTAAAGGGCAATCGCATTATATTTACGACCAGCAAGGCGAGAGCAATGTTAGTGCACAAATCATGGATGCCTATAATAGTGGTGTCATTGATCAGCCAAACGGTCAGTTTGACAATGAAAAGTATGACAGCATGTTTGGGAATGACTCTGAATAAGCAATGAAAAAAGGAAGCTCAGCGCTTCCTTTTTTAACACAATTTACTGTTTAAGTTCTTGAAGTCTGTCTTTTAGTAATCCTCCGACAGTTTTTAAGTCTTCTTTCATTTTATCTATCACTTGGCTCCATTTTGAGCTCTCTTCTTTAATGACTTGCTCAATCTTTTCAGCTTTTTCCTTAATTGCTTCTTGGGTTTCTTCTGCGTCTTGTTCGCCTTGCATTCTAGCATTTACAGATTTCACCGTAAAGGAGGTTTGATCCGTATATGGAATGGCCGCCTCCATAATCTTCTTAAAGATTGGAACGACTGTTTCTGAACTTGAACCGGATAAATAATGGTCTTGGTCGGTTTGATCATAACCAATCCAAATGGCACCCACCAGGTCAGGAGTATACCCGACAAACCATTGATCCTTTGTACCATCAACGCCTGAAAAGCTTAGCTGGGTAGACCCTGTTTTCCCACCAATAGGTGATCCGTTAATTTGTGCAGCAGTACCCGTTCCTGATTCCACAACATTTAATAGCATGGAGGTCATTTCATTCGCAACTTTTTTGGTTGTCACTTGTACGACCTTATTTTTATGTTCAGCGATAATATTCCCTGTTGGACCTTCTATTTTTGTTATGAGATGATCATCAGCGCGTTTTCCTTTATTAGCAAAGGCAGAATAAGCGGCCGCTAATCGGAGTGGAGAGGTACCTTCGTTCATTCCTCCGAGTGCAATCGCCAAATGTTCATCCTCTTCCTGGAGTGGAATGCCAAATTTATTTAACGATTCTATTCCTTTGTTCAAACCAATTTGATCTAAAAGCCAAACGGCTGGGAGATTCAGAGATTCCTGCATCGCAACATACATAGGGACTTCACCTGCATATGTTTTATTATAGTTTTCAGGTTGGTAGTCACCAAATGCTTGTTGCTTATCTTCTAACACGGAGGATAAGGCATATCCTTCTTCTAGTGCAGGGGTATAAACAGCTAATGGCTTTAATGTTGATCCTGGCTGAGCCTTTAAATGGGTCGCTCGATTAAATCCACGGAAAACAGATTCTCCACGTCCTCCAACTAGGGCTCTTACCCCACCAGTCGACGGATCTAGAAGTACAGAACCACTTTGAACAATCGCATCATTCTTGCCTCTTGGGAAATTGTTGTTATTTGAATAGATGGTTTCAAGAGAGGATTGCAGGTTTTGATCCATTTCCGTATAAATTTTGTACCCTCTAGTTAAAATTTCTTCCTGTGTTAAACCATATTTTGATATCGCTTCGTCAAGAACTGCATCCGTATAGGAAGGATATATTCGATTTAGGAAGCTGCCGCCACCTTCTTCAAGAACAATCTTTTCTTCTAGGGCTTCGTTATACTCCTGCTCAGTGATAAATGTATTTTCCTTCATTTTTGCGAGTACAACATCCCTACGTTCAATCGCAGCATCGTAATTTTGAAATGGATTACGTGCAGAAGGTGCCTGAAGAAGTCCAGCAAGCAATGCGGATTCGCTAATAGTTAATTCACTAGCACTTTTATTAAAATATTTGGCGGCAGCTTGATCAATCCCCCATGCCCCATGTCCAAAATATACTTGATTAATATACATCTGAAGGATTTCTTCTTTTTCGTATTTTTTTTCGATTTCAAGGGCAAGAAATAATTCCTCAATTTTTCTTTTATACGTTCTCTCAGGGGAGAGTAGGGCATTTTTTGTTAATTGCTGAGTTAATGTACTACCGCCTCCGGTAATACGACCAGCCAGTAAATTTTTAAAGAATGCTCTAGTAATACCTTTCAAGTCAAATCCATTATGCTCATAGAAGCGGTGATCCTCTATAGCAACAACTGCGTTGCCAACATAATCAGGGAGATCTGAAATCTCCACGCCTTTGTTTCGATTTGTGCTAATCTCTGTAGCCACGTCTCCGTCTTTGTCGTAAATAACTGTTGATTGTTTTAACCCTTCCTTTAAGGTTTGTACATTTGCTTGGCTTGCGACGAAAGCAAAATAAATAATCGCAAATAATACAAAAACTAGAAGAAGTAATAATAAAAATTGGGTAATATGTGTGTTTCTCCAAAACCGAATGATTGCATTACGAAATGTTTCGAATCGTTCCATTGAATACCTATCCTTTAAAAATGAAATTATGACCATTATAACAGGAAATTATGTCAAAGGATGACAGAAATCTCTTTATTCCTATAATAAAAAAGTGGTATATTTATTATCGGCTTCATGATCACTGATTACATATTTTGGAGGGTAAGGCATGCGTATTGGAGTTCCTAAAGAAATAAAGAATAACGAAAATCGAGTCGCAATGACTCCTGCTGGTGTTATTAATTTAGTGAAGTTTGGGCATGTAGTACATATTGAAACAGGGGCTGGTCTTGGATCAGGTTTTAGTGACGCTGATTATGTGGATGCAGGTGCAATCATTGTTGAAAGCGCTTTAGAATCATGGTCGATGGATATGGTAATGAAAGTTAAAGAACCACTTCCAGAGGAATATCAGTATTTCCGAGAAGGATTGATATTATTTACATATTTACATTTAGCTCCAGAGCCAGAATTAACAAAGGCATTAATCGAAAACAAAGTAGTTGGAATTGCCTATGAAACGGTCCAACTTTCCAATGGAAGCCTTCCGCTATTAACTCCAATGAGTGAAGTAGCTGGACGAATGGCTACACAGATTGGTGCTCAATTCCTAGAGAAGGTACATGGCGGGAAAGGAATTCTTCTTGCTGGTGTGCCAGGTGTGAATAGAGGAAAGGTAACCATCATTGGTGGTGGAGTTGCAGGAACAAATGCAGCAAAAATGGCGATTGGGCTAGGTGCAAGTGTCACGATTATCGATCTTAGTCCTGATAGACTTCGTCAGCTTGATGACATTTTCGGCAGTGATGTGACGACTCTTATGTCTAACCACTACAATATCGCTGAAGAAGTAAAAAGCTCTGACTTAGTCATTGGTGCTGTGTTAATACCAGGAGCGAAAGCACCTAAGCTTGTTACAGAAGAAATGATTCAGTCGATGTCACCAGGCTCGGTTGTAGTCGATATTGCCATTGACCAAGGTGGTATTTTTGAAACGACTGACCGTATTACCACACATGATAAGCCAACATATGAAAAGCATGGCGTTGTGCATTATGCAGTAGCAAACATGCCTGGGGCAGTACCACGTACTTCAACGATGGCTTTAACAAATGTAACGGTACCTTATGCACTTCAAATTGCAAACAAGGGCTACAAAAAAGCTTGTCTTGAAAATGAAGCATTATTAAAAGGAATCAATACCCTTGAAGGGTATGTCACATACGAAGCTGTGGCGGAAGCTCATGGATTAGAATATGCAGCTTCTCGTGAACTATTAGAAAAATAGAATACAAGAAAAACTCCTTGAAAAATGTTCAAGGAGTTTTTCTTTATCTTATTATTTGTAATTCCTTTGGAAACTTTGTTAAAATCTCAACCCCATTGGAGGTAACAAGCACGTCATCTTCAATTCTGACACCCGCTACTCCAGGAACGTAGATTCCTGGTTCGATCGTAAAGACCATGCCTTCCTCAAGCTGAAGCGAATTCGTTTCTGTGAGAGATGGATATTCATGAACACTTATTCCTAGCCCGTGACCGAGTCGGTGAGGAAAATATTCACCGTAACCGGCATTTGAGATAATATTTCTTGCTGTAAGGTCGATCGATTGACAAGTGACACCAGGCTTACTAGCTTCGATAGCTGAGGCTTGAGCTTTTAATACGGTATCATAGATGTCCTTTTGCTTGTCACTAATATCACCTAAAGCAACGGTACGAGTAATATCTGAGCAATATCCGTCAACAATGACTCCTAAATCAAAAAGAACGAGATCGCCTTTTTTCATTTTAGTCAATCCAGGGTTTCCATGTGGAGAAGCTCCATTTTTCCCCGTCAAAACCATGGTAGAAAAAGACATCTCTGAAACACCTTTTTTCTTTAATTCATATTCAATGGCCGCTAATACTTCCAGTTCTGTTTTCCCTTCCGCAATTTCGGAACAGCCTACTTCAATTGCGTAATCAGCCAGGGAACATGCCTCGCGAATCGCAGAAATTTCGCTCTCGCTTTTTACCATCCGTAATTTGCGGAGCTTTTCCTCTGCAGAAAGAAAGGTAGCTTGTGGAAATAGTGAACGAATAAGCTCGTAGCGCTCCACATTCATATGTTCTTTTTCAATTGCTATTTTTTCTACAGAATTCGTTCGATCGTTACAAAGCTTATGTATCATTGTCCATGGATTTTCGATATCCGTATATCCGATAATATCATAGCCCCAGCCTGCCTTCTTTGCATCTTCCTTCTCCATGGAAGGACAAACAAGAAATGGGTCTCCACTTTGGAAAATACCTACACCTAGTAGTCTTTCATGGGGATCGCTTAAAAATCCACTTACATAAAACACGCTGTCAGGGTTCGTTAAAAAGCAAAAGTCAATTTGTTCTTGTTTAAGCCACTCTGCTATTGTGTTCAGTTTACCAGTCACAATTATTCCCCCTTTACTATAAATTTAGAGTAACAACAATACTTTTGAAAGTAAACTTATATTGGTAGTAAAATATGGGTATAAGGAAATTGAAAAGTCAAAAGGAGTGTGGAGAAATAAATGAAAATTAGCTTTCATGGACATTCAGTTATTTTAGTTGAGGCAAACGGAACGAGAATTCTTTTTGACCCTTTTATTAATGGAAATCCAGCAACCGATTTAAAAGTAGAGGAAGTAAAAGCAGATGTGATAATTGTAACTCATGGACATAATGATCATCTTGGGGATACGGTTGAACTGGCGAAGAAGAATAATGCGCTAGTGATCGGAACAGCAGAACTGGCAGATTATTTAAGTTTTAAAGGGGTAAGAACACACGGATTGCATATCGGAGGAGGATTTAATTTCGAGTTTGGTAGAGTAAAGCTAACCCAAGCATTTCACGGGTCAGGATACATAAACGAGAAAAATGAAATCGTTTATCTGGGTATGCCTGCCGGTGTCCTTTTAACGATTGACGGAAAGACGATTTACCATGCTGGGGATACAGGACTATTTTCAGATATGAAACTAATTGGAGACCGAAATGCAATTGATGTAGCTTTCCTACCGATCGGGGACAATTTCACGATGGGACCAGACGATGCTGCTTATGCGGCAGACCTTCTCCAGGCGAAGAAGGTTGTACCCATTCACTTTGATACCTTCCCATTGCTTAAGCAAGATCCACAAGCATTTGTTAACATGCTTCCAACAGGAGTTGGAGTTGTGCTTGAAGTAGGACAGTCAATAGAATTATAGAAAAAGTAGTCGGTGAATCGTCATAGGCGAATTCATCGACTACTTTTTATTTTTTTGCATACATTTTTACTAATTGGACAAGAAAGGAGATCTAAATATGAAAAAAAATCGATATTTATTTTGTTTGCTATCCTGTGGTGTAATGCTCTATTACGGAGTACCAGAATTATCAGCGTACAACGCAGGCTGGTCAGGTGTGTTCTCCGTGGCATGGTTACTATTAGCCATCTTCGTAATCGCTGGAAATTTGTCGGCCATCATGTATGCGCCTAAGAAGAAAGCCACTACTCATGCCCAATTATCAAAAAAACAGGTGAGAAAAAAAGTGCGAGCCTACTAATTACCTATCTGCAAAGAGAAATCAAATTGTAATCAAGCCCCTTCACGCTTTATAATAAAAGGATAAATACCAAACTAATAGAAAATACAGAATTTATAAAGGGTGAAGGTCTTGGCTACAAAACATGAACAAATTCTTCAATATATTGATGAACTACCGATAGGTGAAAAAATTTCAGTAAGGCAAATTGCCAAGGCGCTTAATGTGAGTGAAGGAACAGCGTATCGTGCCATAAAGGATGCAGAGAATAAAGGTTATGTGAGTACCATTGAACGTGTCGGAACGATTCGAATTGAAAGAAAGAAAAAAGAGAATATTGAAAAGCTCACATTTGCTGAAGTAGTAAATATTGTTGATGGACAAGTTCTCGGTGGACGAGCGGGTTTACATAAAACGTTAAATAAGTTTGTCATTGGTGCAATGAAGCTTGAACAAATGATGCGTTACACAGGTGCAGGCAATCTACTCATTGTAGGGAACCGGACAAAAGCTCATGAGTATGCATTGAATGCTGGAGCTGCCGTACTCATCACTGGTGGATTTGATACGGAGGATGAAGTGAAAAGGTTGGCCGATGATCTCCAATTGCCAATTATTTCAACTAGCTATGATACCTTTACGGTTGCTGCAATGATTAACCGTGCAATTTATGATCAGTTAATAAAGAAAGAAATTGTACTTGTTGAAGATATTTTGACTTCGATTAACGAGACAGTCTATTTAAAAACAACGGATACGATTGAAGATTGGCATGAAAAAAATCGTGAAACAAAGCATAGTCGTTTTCCAGTAGTCGACCACCAAATGAAGGTGCAAGGGATGGTTACTTCAAAGGACGTTATGGGAATTGCAGATACTACAAGCATTGAAAAAATCATGACAAAAAATCCGATGACTGTAACTGGAAAAACGAGTGTTGCCTCCTGTGCCCACTCGATGGTATGGGAAGGAATCGAGGTCCTTCCAGTTGTTGACGACAATAATCGCTTAGAGGGAATCATTAGCAGACAGGATGTACTAAAGGCTCTACAAATGATTCAACGACAGCCTCAAGTCGGAGAAACGATTGATGATATCGTTACAAATCAGCTCGTAGTCACGAAAGGAAAAACAAAGAACGAGGACGTTCTCCGCTGTGAAGTAAGCCCTCAAATGACAAACTCGATTGGGACGATTTCCTATGGTGTTTTCACTACTATTGTGACAGAGGCAGCTAATGGTGTTCTAAGAGGATATAAAAAAGGTGATCTAGTCGTTGAAAATATGACGATTTATTTTCTAAAACCAGTTCAAATGGATAGTGTATTAGAAATTTATCCGAAAGTGCTAGAGGTTGGACGTAAATTCGGAAAGGTCGATGTGGAAGTATATAACGAAAATGTATTAGTTGGCAAAGCGATGATGATGTGTCAGCTGATTGATCGACACTAGGAAAAAGGAGTTGTTCTATAAATGAACAACTCCCCTTCTTACATATGCTTTTTTAATTCAGTAGCTTCCTTTGCTGCAAGAGGAAGGAAATACTTATAAGCTTTTATTCCACCCCAAATATTGTATGCTCCAAGGGCGATAAAAATAGCTCCTATGATATACACTACAGTTGATTGAGAAATCATGATACGATTCATTCCAAAGGATGCAATAAATAGTCCTAGAGCAATATTGCTTTTTGCGGAAATCCATTTCTTTTCTGCCGGGCGGTTGGAACGAAAGAATTGGATTTTATAAAAAATATAAAACATAATAGATACTACAATAATAATGACAAAAATAGGCATATAATTCCCTCCAAGCTTCGACATTCTTCCATTATTCTACCTTGTATATAAAATAATTTCTACTTTTTCTCTTTTTGTGTTAAAAAGAGAGTATTAGGAAAAAAAGGAGATCAGCAATGAAAGATCAAATAATTGAAACGATTAAACAGTACGATACCATTATTATCCATCGACATGTGCGCCCAGATCCGGATGCGTATGGGTCACAAGGGGGCCTGGCAGAAGTTTTAAAGGCTTCTTTCCCGGACAAAACGATTTACACAGTTGGCCAAGAGGAGCGGTCTTTACAATATTTGAGAAGGCTTGATGAAATAAGCGATGATACATATAATGGGGCTCTAGTTATTGTGACAGATACGGCTAATCAAGAGCGTATTTGTGACCAAAGATACCTCTCTGGAGACAAATTGATCAAAATAGACCATCATCCAAACGAGGATCCATACGGAGATATTGTCTGGGTTGATACGACTTCTAGCTCAACAAGTGAAATGATTTATGAACTTTATTTGTATGGTCAAGAAAAGGGCTTACAAATGTCAGATCAAGCAGCTAGATTATTGTATGCAGGAATTGTTGGAGATACGGGGAGATTTCTTTACCCAAGTACGAATGATCGAACATTCCAATATGCTGGCGAGTTGATAAAATATAACTTCTCTCGTACAGAAGTTTATGACGGAATGTACGAACTACCAATGAATGTTGTTAAGTTGAATGGCTATGTCCTTCAAAATTTTGAAATGAACGAAAATGGTGTTGCATCCATGATCCTTCCAAAGGAACTGCTTGCTAAATACGATGTAAGAGCAGCAGATGCCTCTCTTCTTGTGAGTGCTCTAGGAAGTGTACAAGGAATTAAAGCATGGGCTTTCTTTATTGAGGAAAATGATCAAATTCGTGTTCGCCTTCGTTCAAAAGGTCCGGTTATTAATGGCATTGCAAAGAAATATAAAGGTGGAGGCCATCCTCTCGCAGCTGGAGCCTCCATCTATTCATGGGATGAAGTACCACATGTCATGAAGGATATTGAAGAAGTATGTAAGTAAAAGAAGAGGTAGGAACTCGTTTTTGTTTATTGTCTAGCTCCAGCGCCCTAGCGCCTAGTGTCCTTCGCTCTCCGCCCTACGATAAGTCAAGCACGAATGCGCCTCTGGCTCTTCGTGTTTCCTTTATCTCAGTTGGAGCGCTCCAGGCCTGTCGTGCGCTGACCAGGGCGCTTGCGCTTTTCTTACTACCTTAATTATTGGCTAATTGCATCTCAAGTTGTATGGATAACGTAGTATAAAACACAATTTCCTTTACTTTTAATTGGTATCTTTTATCATTTATCTTGTGTGTCCGATTTTCAATGACCTTTCTAACCCAATCACTACTTTTGTAAGCTGTATCAATATCCATCTTTAATAATGGATTGATATCCTCTTTAATGGCTTCTTCCACCTCATAAATGCTAAAGGAATCTAATTCGTATTTTTGATTTACTATAATTTTAATTTTAATATCTTGGACGATGAGAAGTTCTTCGTTTTTCTTATTTAGTTCACGGTAGTCATTTTGCCAAATATTCTTTTCTTTTTCTAAATCCTTTATACGTTCTTCTTGCTGTTTCAGCTCTTTTGAGTAGGTTTCTTGCCAATCTCCGTAAATATAAAGAAATACACACCAACTGATTACTCCACCTAACGCCATTCCTGCAATAAACTGCTGGACAGCACGAAGTCGGTAGAAAGGCGGGATTCTCATATTAAATATGCTCCTGAGTTAACCAGTTAATGATCGTTGCTCCCGTTTGTGCACCGCCCATAGCAGTAAGAATGAGCAGGAATTGTTTAAAGATATCCTTCGTACCCCCATCTAAGAAACCTTTTTCAAAGCTATAAACCGTATCAAATGTTCCGCCTATCGCAGCAATAATTGCCCAAATCCGTATTGAAGTTGATATTCGGTAAATTTCCGTTAGCATTGGTTTTCCGGTCAAGAATGCAGATAGCCCACCGATGAGCGCCCCGCCCAATAAAACACCTAGAGCTATAAAATAGGCATCTATTAAAATCGATATATAAGGTTGTTCGCTCACAACAATCATCCTCACATCAATAAAGTATTGATACATCATATGGACAAACTTTAAAAAATATGAGCTATCATGAAACGAACATATTTTCTTTTTTTCGTCTATGCCCATATAATAAAAGAAGAATGAAGCAGTTAGGGTGTGATATATATGTCTTTTGTTCACCTTCAAGTGCAAAGTGCGTTTAGTTTATTATCAAGCACAGCTTCCGTTGAACAATTGGTAAAGGGAGCAAAAGAAAAGGGATTTACGATGCTCGCATTAACTGATTACAATGTCATGCATGGTGCAGTCACCTTTTATAAGCAATGCTTAAAGCATGAGATGAAACCGATCATTGGACTTACAGTGGATGTTCAAAGTGAAATAACTTCCAATAGGGCGTACCCGCTTGTACTTTTAGCAAAAAATCAGGTGGGATTCCAAAACTTAATGAAAATTTCTAGTGTTGTACAAACGAAGTCAAAGGAAGGTATTCCATTAAAATGGCTTAGACATTACGCGACGGGATTATTTGCGATTTCTCCTGGCCGTACGGGAGAAATCGAATCATATTTAATAGAGAATAACGAAGAACAAGCAGCAAAATGTGTGGAGTTATATAAACATATATTTGGAGAAGATAGCTTTTATCTGTCCTTGCAAAATCATAACGTTCCTGCTGAAACAAGTCTTTTAAACCAAGTCGTCACTCTAGGGAACTCTCATTCGGTACAAACGGTCGTCACAAATGATGTTAGATATTTACAACAATCTGATTCATTTGCCCATGAGTGTTTGTTAGCCATAAAAAATGGGGAGAAGTTGCAGGATGATGACAGGGAACGTTTGGAGACAGACCAATATTATTTAAAAACGAGCTCAGAGATGGTTGAACTTTTTACAGACTTCCCTGAAGCGTTAGAAAATACTTGGCGAATTGCTGAAGAATGTAATGTTATGGTTGAGCTACATAAGCAAAAGCTTCCTAAGTACCCAACACCAGAGGGGGAAACGGCAGAAGGATTGTTAGAAAAGCTTTGCACGAAAGGACTTACTGAAAGGTACAGCCATGTAACCGATTCACACACAAATCGATTACGATACGAATTAAGCGTAATAAAGAAAATGAAATTTGCTGATTATTTTTTAATTGTTTGGGATTTTATGAGGTTTTCACGTGACCAGCATATATTAACTGGTCCAGGTAGAGGTTCGGCAGCAGGATCATTGGTGTCATATGTGTTGTACATTACGGATGTAGACCCGCTAAAATACGATTTGTTATTTGAAAGGTTTTTAAATCCAGAACGTATCACAATGCCTGATATCGATATCGATTTTCCGGATCATCGCCGAGATGAGGTGATAGAGTATGTTGCTAACAAGTACGGAGAAGCACATGTGGCTCAAATCGTTACTTTTGGTACGTTGGCAGCGAAAGCGGCCCTTCGTGATGTTGGAAGAGCCTTTGGATTGAATACAAAGGAGCTCGAAGGTCTGTCAAGAACGGTACCTTCGCAGCTGGGGATATCATTAAAAGACGCCTACGCTCAGTCGGAAAGGCTCCGTGCATTTGTCAATGAATCTTCTACAAACCAAAGACTGTTTGAGACAGCTGTAAAGTTAGAGGGTCTTCCCAGGCACACTTCCACCCATGCAGCTGGGGTAGTCATTTCTGAAGAACCGCTTGTTAACACTGTTCCCATAAGTGAGGGCAGTCAATCTGTATATCTCACTCAGTATGCGATGGACGATCTGGAAGAGGTTGGATTATTAAAAATGGATTTTCTGGGCTTAAGGAATTTAACTCTCATAGAATCTATTATTGATATGATTAAAAAGAGAGCAAGGATCAATCTCGATATAAAAACGATCCCTTTGGATGATCAGGATACGTTTTCCATGTTAAGCCGTGGAGAAACGACGGGTGTGTTTCAATTAGAGTCTGAAGGGATGAGAAACGTATTAAAACGGTTAAAGCCAACAAATTTTGAAGATATTGTTGCGGTAAATGCTTTATACCGTCCCGGACCTATGGAAAATATTCCGATGTTTATAGATAGAAAGCATGGGAAAGAACATATCTCGTATTTGCATGAAGATTTGAAGCCGATTCTTGAAAATACGTATGGGATCATCGTGTATCAAGAACAAATCATGCAAATTGCCTCAACGATGGCGGACTTTAGCTTAGGTGAGGCTGACTTATTGAGGAGAGCGGTTGGAAAAAAGAAAAAAGAAATTCTTGATAAAGAAAGACAGCATTTCGTTGAAGGTGCAATTACAAAAGGGTATGAGACAAGCATTGCCAATGAGGTATATGATCTTATCGTAAAATTTGCAAACTATGGATTTAATAGGAGCCATGCGGTTGCATATAGTGTGATTGCGTATCAACTTGCATACCTTAAGGCGAAATATCCTGTGTATTTTATGGCTGCGTTATTATCCTCAAGTATAGGGAATGAATCAAAAATTGCTCAATATATAAAAGAATGTCGAGAAATGGGTATTCAGATTTTGCCGCCAACCATTAACAAAAGCGGCTATACCTTCTTAGTGGAAAATCATGCGATTCGATATAGTCTTACAGCCATAAAGGGGATAGGTGTTGCTGCTTTAAAAGGCTTGTTCACTGCTAGAAAGAGCAAGAAATTTACGGACCTTTTTGATTTTTGTATTCGAGTGTCAGCTAAATCTGTTAACCGCAAGGCATTAGAATCGCTCATCCATTCCGGTAGCTTCGATGAATTCGGAGAAGACCGTGCCGTGCTGTTAGCTAGCCTTGACGTTGCTTTAGATCATGCACAGTTAGTAAATCCGGATGACGCCCATCAGGGGGATTTATTTTCAGATGATGAATTTTTCCTGAAACCAAAGTATGTAAAAGTTGATCCGATAAGGGCTGAAGATAAACTAATGCAGGAAAAAGAGGCACTAGGCTTATATCTTTCGGACCATCCCGTTTCGATCTATGAAAGAGAAGCAAAGTTGGAACAAGCAATGGCTATTTCCTCCATTTCAAACGAAGGAAGAAATGTAAGGGTTTTGGTGTATATTACTGAATTGAAGAAAATCCGTACAAAAAAAGGAGAAACCATGGCTTTCTTGACTGTATCGGATCAAAGTGGTGATATGGACGCGGTTGTGTTTCCTAATGTTCTTAAAAGATATTCGATTCTCTTACAACAAGGTAATATTGTGATTTTTGACGGGAAGATCGAAGAACGAAATGGAGCAAAGCAGCTCATTATATCATCGGCCAAGGAAGTAGTTAAAAACGAAGAAGTGGCGGAAGATAAAAACGTACTATACCTAAAAATACAGAAGCATCAAGAGCAAGGTGAATTCTTGCACATATTAAAGAAATTGTTAAACAGGTATAGTGGAGGAACACCTGTTATTCTTTACTACGAAGAAACTAGGAAAAGTATAAGGCTTGGTAAAGAGGATTATGTACAACCCACAACGGTTCTCTTAAGAGAAATCCAATCGCTGCTAGGTTCAGATAATGTCATTTTGAAATAATTAGCCTTTACATCCTTTTGTATTATGTTATATTGTTGTATTGTTGTAAGTATACGTGGTCTGACCACTAAATGGGGATGGAGAAAAGAAAGTTATTTTAACTAAGGGGTGGAATGCATTTTGACTTTACGTGAAGAAGCATTACATATGCACAGAGTAAACAAGGGTAAGCTCGAGTCAAAATCAAAAGTTCAAGTTAGGAATGCAAATGATCTAAGCCTTGCCTATTCGCCAGGAGTGGCCGAGCCTTGTAAAGAAATTTATGACAAGCCTGAAACGGTCTATGATTATACGATGAAAGGGAATATGGTTGCTGTTGTTTCTGATGGAACAGCTGTCCTTGGACTAGGAAACATCGGTCCAGAAGCAGCACTTCCGGTAATGGAAGGAAAGGCTGTTTTGTTCAAAAGCTTTGCAGGAGTTGATGCATTTCCAATCTGCTTAGGTACAACCGACGTCGAAAAAATTATTGAGACCGTCAAGTTATTAGAACCAACATTCGGGGGCATAAACCTTGAAGACATTGCTGCTCCTAATTGTTTTGTGATTGAGGAGAGGCTAAAAAAGGAAACAAATATACCTGTTTTTCATGATGATCAGCATGGTACAGCAATCGTTACAGTTGCTGGTTTAGTGAATGCGTTAAAGCTAGTTGGCAAATCAATGAATGAAATCAAGGTCGTAGCTAACGGAGCTGGTGCAGCAGGGATTGCTATTATGAAACTTCTATATACCTATGGTGTACGGGATATTATTATGTGTGACACTAAAGGTGCTATATATGAAGGCAGACCGTTTGGAATGAACGATATAAAAAATGAAATAGCCAAATATACGAACCGTAACCAAGAAACAGGTAGTCTTGCAGATGCACTAAAAGGTGCTGATGTGTTTATTGGAGTTTCTGTTGCAGGTGCCTTAACAGGTGAAATGATTCAAACAATGAATGAGGATCCAATTATTTTCGCTATGGCGAATCCAACACCGGAGATCATGCCTGAAGAAGCAAAAAAAGCTGGAGCGAAGGTTATTGGAACAGGACGTTCTGACTTCCCGAATCAAGTAAATAATGTACTAGCTTTCCCTGGAATCTTCAGAGGTGCTTTAGACGTAAGAGCCACTCATATAAATGAAAAAATGAAGGTGGCAGCGGTTGAAGCGATTGCTAGTCTTGTTTCTGGTGATGAGCTAAGCGCCGATTATGTGATTCCTGCACCATTTGATCCACGAGTAGCTCCTGAGGTAGCAGCAGCAGTGGCAAAGGCAGCGATGGAAACAGGTGTAGCCAGATTGAAGGTTGATCCTTCGGAGATTAAGGCTAGAACAATTGAGCTTTCTGTAATTGGAAAGAGCGAGTGATAACCAAGTGGGAATAGAACCAGTGGAACGAGGCTCAAAGGTTTATTTAGAAATTGTTAAACAGCTTCGCATCATGATTGAGCAGGATGGCCTAAAGCCAGGTGATAAAATTCCATCAGAGCGAGAACTTTGTGAGCGTCTTAATGTAGGACGCTCCTCTGTTCGTGAGGCTTTAAGAGCTCTAGAGCTTTTAGGACTTATTGAGACCCGGCGAGGAGAAGGTACATTTATACGGGATTTTCGTAGCAACCAGCTTGTACAGCTTCTTGGTACGTTTGTACTTCAAGATACAAAAGCAAAACAAGATGTGATTGAAACGAAATATTTAATTGAATTAGATTGTTTAAGACTCATTCTCCGAAGAAATAATGAAAAGCAACTAGAAAATTTAAAGGAATGGATTGAATGTTCCGAGTTTACAGATGATCAGTTTTTTATAAAAATTGTTGAATTAGCGGATAATCATCTTTTCTATCGTATTTGGTCGATATTAAATGATTATTATGATGCACTAAAGCTTCCGAAGATGGAGAGAAAAGATCCGTTCTACTCCTCAATCGTTCAAGCCTTACTAGGTGGGAATGAGGCGGAGGTTCTCCAATCTTATTATACCTTACGAAAACTGTCGAATGATTAACGACAAATATCTGCAGAATTTGTTGTGGCATTATACTAACATGATAAAAAGAACTAGACGAGCCTTCGTGTAATAAGGCATTATTTTTCATTATAGTGGTCTGACCACAGAGATTATACTAGAAACACATGGGGAGGTTTCAGCTTGCCAATTAAAGACCTATTTACAAAATCAAAGAAGAAAAAATATGCTACTATTCCAACCGAAGCAGCCAAGCAAGATGTCCCAGAAGGGATAATGACCAAGTGTCCAAACTGTAAAAAAATCATGTATTCCAAAGAGCTAATGAAAAATCTGAAGGTATGTGTTCACTGTGGATACCATCACCCGATGAATTCAAAGGAGAGGCTTAGTAGCTTCGTCGACGAAGGGAGCTTCGTTGAACTTGATCGTTACATGATTTCTGAGAACCCGCTTGGATTCCCCGATTATATAGAAAAGCTTGAAAAAGATCGAGAGAAAACCAATTTAAACGAAGCCGTTGTGACCGGTGTTTGTAAAGTAGAAGGCTATGATGCAGTAGTCGCAATTATGGATTCTACCTTTAGAATGGGAAGCATGGGCTCTGTAGTTGGCGAAAAAATTACGAGAGCGATCGAAAAAGCCGGTGAGCTTTCCATCCCGTTTATCATTTTTACTGCTTCTGGTGGAGCAAGGATGCAAGAGGGAGTATTAAGCTTAATGCAGATGGCGAAGACTAGTGTGGCGCTTAAAAAGTTTAGCGACGAAGGTAATTTGTTCATATCAATCATGACACACCCAACCACTGGTGGAGTTTCTGCTAGTTTTGCTTCTCTAGGTGACTATAATTTTGCTGAACCAGGTGCATTAATTGGATTTGCCGGTAGAAGAATTATTGAACAAACCATTAGAGAAGACCTTCCTGAGGATTTTCAAACAGCGGAGTTCCTTTTAAAGCATGGTCAGCTAGATGCTGTTATACCTAGAAATGACTTAAGGGATAAAATTTCAACATTGCTTGACATTCATAAGCCTGGAGGTGAAATAGAATGGTTGGAGAGCTAGAATTCGAAAAACCTGTTGTTGAGCTGAAAAAGAAAATTGCAGAGCTAAAAGAATTTACTATGAATGCAGAAGTAGATTTGTCAGATGAAATTGAAAAGCTTGAGGCAAGACTTCAAAAACTTGAAAAAGATATTTATGACAACATGAAGCCATGGGATAGAGTGCAAATTGCGAGACACCCTGCCAGGCCAACTACTCTTGACTATTTATCCATTATCTTTTCTGATTTTATTGAATGTCATGGGGACCGCTTTTTTGGAGATGACGAAGCCATTGTAGCAGGAGTAGCAAAATTCCAAGGGTTGCCTGTTACTATTATTGGTCATCAGCGAGGGAAAGATACGAAGGAAAATATCCGCAGAAATTTTGGCATGCCACATCCTGAAGGGTACCGTAAAGCATTGAGACTTATGAAGCAAGCGGAGAAATTCAATCGTCCGATTATTTGCTTTATAGATACAAAAGGTGCGTATCCTGGGAAAGCTGCCGAAGAAAGAGGTCAGAGCGAAGCGATTGCAAAAAACCTTTTTGAAATGGCAAGCTTAACCGTACCTATTGTTTGTATTGTCATTGGAGAAGGTGGAAGTGGTGGAGCACTAGCTCTTGGTGTGGGTGATCATATCCATATGCTTGAAAACTCAACGTATTCGGTTATTTCCCCTGAAGGAGCTGCAGCTATTCTATGGAAGGATGCCTCTCTTGCGAAACAAGCAGCGGAAACGATGAAAATCACTGCACCAGACTTAAAGGAACTTGGAGTAATTGATGAAATTATTTCTGAGGTTCGAGGTGGAGCCCATAAAGACGTAAATGCTCAAGCAGAAAGTATTAGGGAGACGATCCAGCAGTCATTAAAGAAGTTGTTACAACTAAAAGAAAATGAACTGCTTGCATTAAGATATGAAAAATACAAGAACATGGGTAAATATACATTTTTGCACGAATATATAGGTGTAAATGGTTGAGTGTGTTTCGACACACTCTTTCTTATTTTTTAAGAGAAATCCCAATTAAATGACAATGAAAATAGAATTATGAACTTTTTTAGAAAAAAAGGGTGGTATTAAGCGCTTTCAATAAAAAAACTATTTCGTCTATTGATTTTATGTTTATGATAGAGTTGAGAACATTGTTTCTTCATGGTATTTTAGAAATATTCCCGGGTATTCTGTAAATAATAGTAGTGCATCACGTGTCGTATTATTCATCTTCTAACTATACATAATACTTCAACAATCCAATACAGAGGTGATTTGCATTGAAAAGAATCGGTGTGTTAACAAGTGGTGGAGATTCACCAGGTATGAACGCAGCTGTACGTGCGGTCGTTCGTAAGGCAATTTTTCATGATATGGAAGTCTATGGAGTATATAATGGCTACTCAGGCTTAATTAACGGAAATATCAAGAAATTAGAACTAGGTTCTGTTGGTGATATTATTCATCGTGGAGGAACCATGCTTTATTCTGCTCGTTGTGAGGAGTTTAAAACAAAAGAAGGTCAGCAAAAAGGAATTGAGCAATTAAAGAAATTTGGTATTGAAGGCTTAGTTGTCGTTGGTGGCGATGGTTCCTACAGAGGTGCAAAAGCATTAACAGAGCAAGGTTTCCCTTGTATTGGTGTGCCAGGAACAATTGATAATGATATACCAGGTACAGATTATACAATTGGATTTGATACTGCTCTAAATACGGTTATTGATGCAGTTGACAAAATTCGTGATACGGCGACATCGCATGATAGAGCGTTTATCATTGAAGTTATGGGTCGAGATGCAGGCGATATTGCTCTTTGGGCTGGTTTAGCAGGAGGAGCCGAAACAATCATTATTCCAGAAGTTGGGTATGACATGGATGAGATTGCAGCTCGTTTGAGAAGTGGTCATGATCGTGGCAAAAAACACAGTATCATCATTGTTGCTGAGGGTGTATGCAGCGGTAATGAATTCAGTAAGAAAATCAAGGATGCAACCGACCTTGACACTCGTGTGTCTGTGTTAGGACATATTCAACGAGGTGGATCTCCTACTGCAGCAGATAGAGTACTTGCTAGCCGTCTAGGGGCATTTGCAGTTGAGTTATTGTTACAAGGCAAGGGTGGAAGAGCGGTAGGTATTGAAAAGAATGAGCTCATTGACCACGATATCATTGAAATTTTAACTAGAAAGCATACGGTAAATCAAAGTATGTACAACTTGTCAAAAGAGCTATCCATTTAACGTTTTTAAAATATTAGGAGGTCCACAATTGTATGCGTAAAACGAAAATTGTTTGTACTATAGGCCCAGCAAGTGAAAGCGTAGAAAAATTAACACAGCTGATTGAAGCTGGGATGAATGTTGCTCGTCTAAACTTCTCTCACGGTGACCATGAAGAACACGGTGCTCGTATTAGAAATATCCGTGAAGCTGCGAAGCAAACAGGAAAAACGGTTGCTATCCTTTTAGATACAAAAGGTCCAGAAATTCGTACGAATAATATGGTAGATGGTGCAATTGAGTTAGTTGCAGGAAACCATGTGATTGTTTCAATGACTGAGGTTGAAGGAACGGTCGATAAATTCTCGATTACTTATCCTGGATTACTTGATGATGTGAACGAAGGATCAAAAATTTTACTTGATGACGGTTTAATCGGCTTAGAAGTAACTAAGATTGACCGTAATGCTGGAGAAATTCATACCAAAATTTTAAATACGGGCACACTTAAAAATAAAAAAGGTGTAAACGTACCAGGTGTTTCTGTAAATCTGCCAGGAATAACAGAAAAGGATGCAAACGATATTATTTTTGGTATCGAGCAAGGAGTTGACTTTATTGCTGCTTCCTTTGTACGTCGTGCATCAGATGTACTAGAAATTCGCCGTTTATTAGAGGAACATAATGCAACACATATCCACATTATTCCTAAAATTGAAAATCAAGAAGGTGTTGATAAAATCGACGAAATTCTTGAAATCTCTGACGGGCTAATGGTTGCACGTGGTGACCTTGGGGTAGAAATTCCTGCGGAAGAGGTACCTCTTGTTCAAAAAAGCTTAATTAAAAAATGTAACGCACAAGGGAAGCCAGTTATTACGGCTACTCAAATGCTTGATTCTATGCAACGTAACCCTCGTCCAACAAGAGCGGAAGCTAGTGACGTAGCAAATGCCATCTTTGATGGAACAGACGCTATTATGCTTTCAGGGGAAACAGCTGCTGGTGTGTATCCTGTAGAAGCGGTTCAAACGATGCATAATATTGCATCTCGTGCAGAATCTGCATTAGATCATAAAGAAATCTTATCTAACCGTAGCAAAGACAATGAACATAATATTACAGATGCAATTGGACAATCTGTTGCACACACAGCATTAAATCTGGATGCTAATGCGATCATTGCTCCTACGGAAAGTGGTCATACGGCTAGAATGATCTCTAAATACCGTCCAAAAGCTCCAATCGTGGCTGTTACATCTGATGACGGTGTATCTCGTCGCTTATCACTAGCTTGGGGTGTGTATCCTCAAATCGGAAAAAAAGCCACTACTACTGATGAGATGCTTGATACAGCAGTAGAGGAAAGCTTAAACAGTGGTATCGTTTCTCGCGGAGATTTAGTGGTAATTACTGCTGGAGCGGTAAATGTTAAAGGTACAACAAACTTAATGAAAATCCATGTTGTTGGTGACGTAGTATTAAAAGCTCAAGGAATTGGAAGAAAAACAGCTTTTGGTAAAGTTGTGATTGCTAACTCAGCCAAAGAAGCATTAGAAAAAGTAACAGAAGGTTCTATCCTTGTTACGATTGGCTCAGATGCTGATATGGTTCCAGCAATTGAGAAATGCAGTGCGTTAGTTACGGAAGAAGGTGGCTTAACAAGCCATGCTGCAGTAGTAGGACTTAGCCTTGGAATTCCAGTAATTGTAGGCGCTGAAGGTGCAACTGCTAGCTTAAAGGATGGACAAGAAATTACAATTGACGCTTCACATGGTGTCATTTATAACGGTCACGCAAGCGTTCTGTAATAGAAGAGAAGAGGTAGCCTAATGGCTGCTTCTTTTTTGCTGTTTTTAAGGAATACACATATAATAAAAGGACAACTAGGAGGCGATTATTTTGCGTTATATCGTTTTACTATTAATTATTATACCGGCAGCAGAAATCGGTCTTTTGTTATTATCAGGTAAAACTATTGGTATCTGGACCACCTTAACTCTTATCATTCTAACTGGCTTGCTTGGTGCCTACCTAGCAAAGCAACAAGGACTAGACACGATTAGAAAGGCTCAACATCTCCTACAATCAGGTCAAATGCCTGGCGATGTTCTATTGGATGGAGTTTGTATTATTATCGGAGGCACACTTCTATTAACACCAGGTTTTATAACAGATGCAACGGGTTTCCTATTACTAGCGCCTCCAACAAGAAAATTTTTCAAAATTATACTCAGCAAAGCATTCCAAAATTGGATGAATAAAGGAAGAATTAAGATTATTAAATAAGAAAAGTCCATTCTCAGAAGAATGGACTTTTATGCTTCTTTCCCCTTAATAAAGGACCAAATATCTTTAAATACATTTGCTCGGTGCAGGGTTGTGATGATGACAAGGGTAACAGGTCCTGCAATTAACCCTAAAAAGCCAATTAATTTAAACCCAACAAATAACGCAATTAAAGTTGCAAGAGGATCAAGACCTATGTTTGAGGATAATACTTTTGGCTCCATGACCTGTCGTTGGACAAGCACAATGATATATAAAACTCCTAAACCAATTGCTATACTCATCTCTCCAGCAACTGCCTCATAAATAATCCACGGAACAAACACAGCACCTGTTCCTAGGTAAGGAATAATATCGACTAATCCTGTTACAAGTGCGATGGTAATCGCATAATCTACACGTAAAATCAAAAGCCCAATAAGGATGATCACAGTTGTAATAGAAATTAAAGTTAGTTGAGCTTTTATAAAGCCGAATAGCGCTTTTTTTAAGTCTTTAAGTACCCTCTTTGTGCTGCTTTTTGCACGGTTTGGAATGATCTTATTGCTAAACCGTGAGAGGCGATACCAATCTTTACTAATGAAAAAAGTTGCCAACAAGGAGAATATGACTACGGTTGCAGCATTTGGAAACCAAGATAGGATATTAGGTATATTTCCAAAGAAGCTTTGTACAAAATCTCCAATCGTAGATCCAATTGTTCTTCCGACATTTTGTATATTGGTTAAGATAGTGTCCTGCTGACCAGTATCTAATGAATTAAATAAGCTTGTTAATTGATTATAGAGAGGAATAATCTGACCAGCGATAAAGTCCTCAATAAAATTAATAAGAGTATCTAAATGTCTTGGTACGACATCAGCTAAATAGTCTGCACCAGACACAATTTCTGCAATTAATAAAGTAATGAATCCTGCAAATAATGCAAAAATAAAGATAATCCCTATTAAAACAGCAAGTGCTCTAGGTAACCGACCTTTGCTTTCTAAAAAATTTACAAATGGATTTAGCATAAAAGCAATTAAAAGGCCGATGATAAAAGGGTATGTAACCTTTGAAATTTGAATTAGGATAAAAACGGATAAAAGTACACTAACAATTACGATCATAAATCGCATAGTTCTAAATAAATAGGTGAGATTCAGATTAATCGTCCTCCTAATGGTAGAGTGAATGGTAGACTAGCTTACTCTTTATTTTACCTACGTATGAAGATTATGGAAAGTTTTGTTTATGGAGAATAATGTTTTACTTATTTTTCGACAAATCTAGTGGCTTTTCGGAAAGGATGGTTCGATTGTTTATTTGCTGAGTTTTCCTATGGTAAAATAACATCTATATGAAGGAGGCCTTGAGATTGCTAACACAAGCTAGCTTATTTTTGCTCATTTTATTACTAATTGGTTTTATCGCAAAAAACCAATCTTTAATAATTGCCGTTGGGGTACTATTGTTACTTAAAATAATTGGTGTGGATTCAAAAATATTTTCTTATATCCAATCAAAAGGAATTAACTGGGGAGTAACGGTCATCACTTTCGCTGTATTAGCTCCTATTGCAAGTGGTGAAATAGGTTTTAAAGACCTAACGGCTGCCTTTAAATCGCCATATGCATGGATTGCTTTAATATCTGGGATGGCGGTAGCGTTAATAGCCAAAGGTGGCATAACACTTTTAGCGAAGGATCCCCACATTACCACCGCGCTTGTGCTGGGAACGATCCTGGCTGTTTCTCTTTTTAAGGGTGTTGCTGTAGGACCTTTAATTGGTGCGGGTATCGCGTATTTAGCAATGAAATTTTTTGAACTCTTCTAAAAGGTGATAAGTTTTATGAATTACTAGACTTAAGTTTTTCTAATAAAATATTAATTTTTTCACATTTTAGGCGGTTTTCGTTCACAAATGTCAGATAATTGTTTATAATAGGACTTGTAAGCGCATCCTTTTTATGGGTGTGAAAAAATTTATAGTCTTATAGTTATCTATAATGTTAATATTTTAATAACTCAGAGAGTTTAGAAGGGTTAGCGAATCACTTTGTAAAGGAGAGGGTCAATATGACAGCAACACGTGGTCTTGAAGGGGTAGTAGCTACGACTTCCTCTGTAAGTTCAATCATTGATGATACACTAACATACGTAGGGTACGATATTGATGATTTAGCAGAGAATGCCAGCTTTGAAGAAGTAATCTATCTTCTTTGGCATAGAAGACTTCCTACACAGCAAGAACTAGCAGAGTTAAAAAGCCAATTGTCGGTAAATGCAGAGCTACCAAAACAAGTGCTTGAGCATTTTAAGTTATATCCAATTAATGAAGTACACCCAATGGCGGCACTTCGAACGGCTGTTTCGCTATTAGGTTTGTATGACGAAGAAAGCGATGTAATGGAAGAGCAAGCAAACTATCGCAAGGCAGTTCGTCTTCAAGCTAAGATGCCTGCAATTGTGACAGCATTTGCGCGTATTCGAAAAGGGTTGGAGCCAATTCCACCTAGAACAGACTTAAGCTTTGCAGCTAATTTCCTTTACATGCTTTCAGGAAAAGAGCCAGAGCCAATTGCAGTGGAAGCCTTTAACAAGGCACTTGTCCTTCATGCAGATCATGAATTAAATGCATCTACATTCACAGCACGTGTATGTGTAGCAACTTTATCGGATGTATACTCAGGTGTAACATCAGCTATTGGAGCATTAAAAGGTCCTTTACATGGTGGAGCAAATGAAGCTGTAATGAAGATGTTAACTGAGATTGGAACATTAGAAAATGTTGATACTTATGTTCGTGGCAAATTAGCGAACAAGGAAAAAATCATGGGCTTTGGTCACCGTGTTTACAGAAAAGGAGACCCTCGTGCAAAACACTTAAAGCTTATGGCAGAGAAACTCACTAACTTAACAGGCGAACCACATTGGTTTGAAATGTCTACAAAAATTGAGAGCATTGTAACCGGTGAAAAGAATCTTCCACCAAACGTAGACTTCTACTCTGCTTCTGTATATCATAGCTTAGGAATTGACCACGATTTATTTACCCCAATCTTTGCAGTAAGCCGCGTTTCTGGTTGGTTAGCTCATATTCTTGAACAATATGAAAATAATCGATTGATTCGTCCAAGAGCAGACTATACTGGTCCTGGAATGCAAAAATATGTAGCGATTGAGCAAAGAGGATAAAATTAAATAGAATACAGCATTTTACTTTTAGCTAAAATATTGCTGTAATAGAGAGAGGAGAGGTTAGAGGCATTTGGCTCTAACCTTTGATTCTGATGTTGCCCGCTATGGATAGAAATCTTTTATACATATTGATTGACCTTAAGTGAGGCACATCTTGTTAGACAAAATGGAGGGAGAATTATACTATGCAAGGTGAAAAAATTACTGTAACAAATGGAGTTTTAAATGTACCAAATCATCCAGTAGTACCTTTTATTGAAGGAGACGGCACGGGACCTGATATTTGGGCTGCAGCTTCTAAAGTGCTAGATGCTGCTGTTGAAAAAGCTTATAACGGTGAAAAGAAGATTGTATGGAAAGAAGTACTTGCAGGTGAAAAAGCGTTCAATCAAACAGGAGAATGGCTGCCAAACGAAACGTTAGAGTTAATTAACGAATATTTGATTGCTATTAAAGGGCCTTTAACAACACCAATTGGTGGCGGAATTCGTTCACTGAATGTTGCTCTTCGCCAAGAGCTTGATTTATATGTATGTTTACGTCCAGTTCGCTGGTTTGAAGGAGTTCCTTCACCAGTTAAACGTCCTCAAGATACAGACATGGTAATTTTCCGTGAAAATACAGAAGACATTTACGCTGGTATTGAGTATGCCAAAGGTTCGGATGAAGTGAAAAAGCTTATTTCTTTCCTTCAAAATGAAATGGGAGTAAATAAAATCCGCTTCCCAGAAACATCAGGACTTGGGATCAAGCCAGTGTCTGAAGAAGGAACTGCTCGTCTAGTTCGTGCTGCAATTGAGTATGCGATCAAAGAGGGACGTAAATCTCTAACTCTTGTTCATAAAGGTAACATCATGAAATTCACTGAAGGTGCGTTTAAGAACTGGGGTTATGAGCTTGTTGAGAGAGAATACGGAGATAAAGTGTTCACATGGGCACAGTATGACCGTATTAAGGATGAAAAAGGCACTGAAGCGGCTAACCAAGCTCAAGCTGATGCAGAAGCACAAGGAAAAATCATCGTGAAGGATGCAATTGCAGATATTTTCCTTCAACAAATTCTAACTCGCCCACGTGAGTTTGATGTAGTTGCAACGATGAACCTTAACGGAGACTATATTTCTGATGCACTTGCTGCACAAGTAGGTGGAATTGGAATTGCACCTGGTGCAAACATCAACTATGTAACAGGCCATGCTATTTTTGAAGCTACACACGGTACAGCACCAAAGTATGCTGGATTAGATAAAGTAAATCCTTCATCTGTTATTCTTTCTGGTGTATTAATGCTTGAACATCTAGGCTGGAATGAAGCAGCGAAGTTAATCATCGATTCAATGGAGAAGTCAATCGCTTCTAAAGTGGTTACTTACGACTTTGCTCGTTTGATGGACGGAGCAACAGAAGTGAAGTGCTCAGAATTTGGAGATGTGCTTATTAAGAACATGGGATAATTTGTTCTAGAGGCTGTTCTTTCTAGAACAGCCTTTTTATAATTGTTTTACCTTTTATGAAAAAGTGACCTAGGGCAATGACTTTTAAAATGTAGGGGGAAAAGGTTATGTCAATGATGCGTAAAAAGATCTCGGTAATTGGTGGGGGCTTTACTGGAGCTACAACAGCTTTTCTACTTGCACAAAAGGAACTTGGAGATGTCGTTTTGCTGGATATACCGCAAATGGAAAATCCAACAAAGGGAAAGGCTCTTGATATGCTTGAAGCAAGTCCGGTTCAAGGGTTTGATGCAAATATTACAGGTACAGCAGATTATGCAGATACAAAGGATTCTGATATTGTTGTTATCACCGCTGGAATTGCGAGAAAACCTGGAATGAGTCGCGATGATCTCGTTCAAACCAATCAAAGGGTTATGAAAGCTGTCGCATCTGAAGTAGCTAAGTACTCACCAAACTGTACGATTATCGTTTTGACAAATCCAGTGGATGCGATGACATATACTGTTTTCCAAGAAACTGGTTTCCCGAAAAATCGTGTCATTGGTCAATCAGGTGTTCTAGATACTGCACGTTTCCGTACATTTGTGGCCCAAGAGTTAAACTTATCTGTTAAAGACATAACGGGCTTTGTACTAGGTGGCCACGGTGACGATATGGTCCCTCTTGTTCGATACTCATATGCTGGTGGAATTCCACTTGAGACATTACTTTCGAAGGAACGCCTAGAGGCTATTGTTGAACGTACGAGAAAAGGTGGAGGAGAGATTGTTAACCTATTAGGAAATGGAAGTGCTTACTATGCACCTGCTGCTTCTCTAGTAGAAATGTGTGAAGCAATCTTAAAAGATCAGCGTCGTGTTCTCCCATCTATTGCTTACCTTGAGGGTGAATATGGATATAAAGGTATCTACCTTGGGGTACCAACGATCCTCGGAGCTAACGGAATAGAACAAGTAATTGAGCTTGAATTAACAGATGAAGAAAAGAGTGCTTTAGATAAATCAGCAGCTGCTGTACGAAATGTAATGGACGTCTTAGTTTAATAAAATCGAAAATTCGGGGGTTTTTCCCCGAATTTTTTGTTTTTCTATGCTTTTGCTATAATAAATGTATAAGATTCGAAATGAGAACGATTTCATTTATTGGAGGTATCGTCACCATGTTGTTAGGTAAAAAGAGAAAAATGGGCCGGAAAATTAATGAAATTTCTAGAGGAGAAAAACTTTCCCTGACAGAAAAGATTGAGGATAAGGACTTACTACTGTATCTTGGTCTAACGAATGATGCGAACCCGTTGTATATTCAGCATGATTATGCTTCACAAACTCCTTTTAAGAAGCCGCTAGTGCCAAGCATTATGCTCACCGGAATCGTTACTTCTGCTGTATCAAAATATTTGCCTGGGCCAGGTAGTCATATCCTAAAACAGGATATCGAATATATGAAACCAGTTTATCATTATGAAATGATTGATTTCATGTTCGAAGTGTCCGAAGTAAGTATAAGCAATCATACAATTGAAATTACAGTTGAAGGAAAAAATGAGGAGGGAGAACAAGTACTAAAAGGACTCCTTTTAGTTTGTCCTCCTCATCAACTTGAGGCATTAGATGGTAATGTTTTGGAAAATTTTTAACGAGAAATAGACGTGCTTTTTAAGAGTACGTCTATTTTTTATGAATTTTTTGTTATCTTTATTAAATGAATTTGTATTATAATGGATGTGGATGATGGGGTAATACTTGAATGTGGAGGCTTTTATGGAAAAAAGAGTGCTTGTAGTCGATGATGAGCAGTCAATTGTAACGCTCCTGCAGTACAATTTACAACAGGCTGGTTATGAAGTGTTAACTGCTGCGGATGGGGAAGAAGGACGAAATATAGCTTTGGAACAGGAGCTAGACTTAATTATTTTGGATTTAATGCTTCCGAAGCTTGATGGAATTGAAGTATGTAAACAGCTTCGTCAACAAAAAATCTTGACGCCTATTCTTATGTTGACTGCAAAAGACGATGAGTTTGACAAAGTTCTCGGACTTGAACTAGGTGCAGATGATTACATGACAAAACCGTTTAGTCCAAGAGAAGTCATAGCGAGAGTCAAAGCAATTCTTAGAAGAACCCAAGTACAACCAGAACCAGTTGTGGTACAAGAAGAGGAAAAAGATGTGCTTCAGGTGGCAGAACTGAAAATTTATCCTGAACAGTACGAGGCGTATTCTGGAGATATATTACTGGAGCTCACTCCCAAGGAATTCGAATTATTACTCTATTTAGCAAGACACAAAGGAAGAGTTCTAACACGAGATCAGCTTCTAAGTGCGGTATGGAACTATGATTTTGCAGGAGACACGCGAATTGTTGATGTTCATATTAGCCACTTAAGAGAGAAAATTGAACAAAATACGAAAAAACCAGTTTATATAAAAACGATTCGAGGCTTAGGCTATAAGATGGAGGAGCCTAAGGGAGAATGATAAAATTTCGAACGAGACTCTTGTTTGCCCTAATTATGCTTATTTTCATTGTTCTTATTGGGTTAGGCCTATTGTTAGGACAATTGTTCAAAGGATACTATATTGATTCCTTTGATGGGAGGATGAAGCAGGAAACAAAGTTAGTCTCTACGTATATTCAAGATACTGGTGGCATAGGTCATATTTCTAAAGATAGAATAAAGGATTTTAGTGATACGCTAAGTTCTCGAATTACTATATTAGAAAAAAACGGAAATGTCGTTTATGATAGTGGAGCCCTTGAAAATACGAGTAATAAGAGGCATGAAGGTGTCCTCCAGTCCATCTTCGAAAATCAATTAGAAAAAGAAGATGAAATCATTGAAGTAGGTGGGGGATATAATCTTCACTACTATTGGGACAATGTAGATTTTGATGGTGAGACTGAGGGAATCATTGTATTAAGCACGAAACTAACAGAAATAAAAAATGCATACGAACAGATCTGGTGGATATTAACGGTTTCACTCGGGATCGCGTTATTTGTCATTATTTTATTGGGTTTTAAAATAACGACCATGTACACAAAGCCGATTGAATCTGCTACCAATGTAGCTATTGAGCTTGCGAAAGGAAATTATCGTGCTAGAACGTACGAGGATCATGCTGATGAAACAGGTATGCTTAGTAGTTCAATTAATGTTTTAGCGCGAAACCTACAGGAGCTCATGAAGTCAAAGGAAATTCAACAAGATCGCTTAGGGACCTTGATTGAAAATATGGGAAGCGGACTTATATTAATCGATAGCCGTGGCTATATTAATTTGGTCAATCGGACGTATAAAGAAATTTTTCAAGTAGAATCAAATGAATATTTAGAAAAGCTTTACTACGAAGTGATTGACCAAAAAGACATTTGTGATTTGATAGAAGAAATTTTTATGACTGAGCACAAAATTAGAAAACAACTAATTGTACCTGTAGGGATTGAGAGAAGACACTTTGAAGTTTATGGTGTCCCAATTATCGGCTTAAACGATGTTTGGAAAGGGATTTTATTAGTTTTCCATGATATCACCGAGATTAAGAAGCTTGAACAAATGCGTAAAGATTTTGTTGCAAATGTTTCACACGAGCTAAAAACACCTATTACTTCTATAAAGGGATTTTCCGAGACCCTGCTAGATGGAGCCATGGAGGACAAGCAGACTTTAGAGGCTTTCCTAACCATAATCTTGAAAGAAAGCGATCGTTTACAAACATTAATACAAGACTTATTAGACCTTTCGAAGATGGAGAAGCAAGGCTTTCAATTGTCCATTCAAAAAATAAATATTGTTGATGTGTTACATGAAGTTCTTCCAATATTAGCAGGTAAGGCAATTGAAAAGAAAATTGACCTTCAATTTGAAGCGGAGGAAGAAGTGATCTTTGTTGAAGGTGACGTATATAGATTAAAACAAGTGTTTATTAATCTAATAACCAATGCCATTTCCTACACTCCAGAAGGGGGTTCGGTAAAGGTCGAGGTTCGTGAGAGGACAAGCAAGATTAGAATAAAGGTAATAGATACGGGGATTGGAATTGAGCGAAAGGAAATTCCACGAATCTTTGAACGTTTTTATCGAGTGGATCGTGCAAGAAGTAGAAACTCCGGTGGTACCGGTCTAGGCTTAGCCATTGTAAAGCATTTGATTGAAGCTCATAGAGGGAATATCCGAGTGGAAAGTAAGGTTGGAAGAGGGACCACTTTCATCATTGAACTATTAAAAGAGATTCCTAAGTAATACAGGTGACTTGGATACAAATTTTACAGTGCATTTACATTTATTATAATATTCCTTAATAATTGTTCTGTAATATCGTAAGGGAAAACCCCTTCATCCAAGGACCTAAAGAAAAGGTGAAAGCTAACCCCGCTTTCACCTTTTCTTTTTTATTGAAACCTTTTTCACGTACATTCGTATATCAATTAACTGTTCTTATTAAAGGGAAAGAGGTGAAGGGTGTTGCTTAGTTTAAAAAGAATTTATTCACTAGTAGGTCTAATATTTTTAATCATAGTATTAAGTTTTGTTGTTTTTACGACGTGGTATACCGTTGATGAATCAGAACAGGCTGTAATTTTAACCTTTGGGAAGGTAGAAGAAGGTATAACAGAACCTGGGTTACATTTTAAAATGCCTTGGCCAATTCAAAATGTAGAAAAGCTTTCGAAGGAAACGTTTAGCTTACAATTTGGTTATGAAGAAAAAGATGGGGAAATTGTTGAATTCGATAATGAGACAAAAATGATTACCGGAGATGAAAATATCGTTCTTGCTGATCTTGTTGTTCAATGGAAGATTACGACGCCTTCCAAATACCTATATAATGCGGATAATCCAGAAGAGATATTACGAGATGCCACTTCAGCTTCTCTTCGTAGTATTATAGGAAGTTCCAAAATTGATGATGCATTAACCTCTGGGAAAGGTGAAATAGAAGCAAGCGTCAGAGAGTTACTGTCGTCGTTAATGGATAAATATGATATAGGGATCACCATTATGGCGGTGAAGCTGCAAGATGTGGAGCTTCCAAATGAAGAAGTTCGGAAAGCATTTACCAATGTTACCGATGCTCGTGAAACGATGAATACAAAAATTAACGAGGCAAAGAAGTACCAAAATCAAAAAATCAATGAAGCAGAAGGGGAAAAGAAAGCCCTTGTTTCAAGAGCTGAGGGGGACCAAGCAGCAAGAATCGAGATTGCTAGAGGGGATGTAGCGGTTTTTAATAAACTCTACGATGAATATAAAAACAACCCTGAAGTAACTAGACAACGGCTTGTGTTAGAAACATTAGAGGAAGTATTACCAGGAACAGAAATTTATATTATGAATGATGATGGTGATACATTGAAGTATTTCCCGATTAGACCTCTAGAAAAAGAAGAAGCAAAACCTCAGGCAGAAGGGAGTGGAAACAATGAGTGATGGAAATGTAATCGATATGAAAGAGCGTTCTGGAGATGGTTTTAAGTGGCGGAATTATACCAAACTTGGATTGATTGCGCTTTTCATCCTTCTATTGATTGGAATCACTCTCACCAACTTATTTATTGTTAAAGAAGGAGAATACCGAGTTATTCGCCAATTCGGTGAAGTGGTTCGAATTGAGAGTACTCCTGGTCTAAGCTATAAAGTCCCATTTGTTCAAAGTGTTTCAACTCTACCAAAATATCAAATGACCTATGATGTAAATGAAGCTGAAATTAATACGAAAGATAAAAAACGTATGTTAATTGACAATTATGCTGTTTGGAAAATTGAGGATCCTAAAAAAATGATTTCGAATGCGAGAACGCTTGAAAATGCTGAGGGAAGAATGGAGGAGTTTATTTACTCAGTTGTTCGATCTGAGCTTGGAAAGTTAAACTACGAAGAAATCATTAATGATGAGGCGTCTACTAGAGGTTCTTTAAATGATAAAATTACAGAGAAGGTTAATGAGCTCCTCTCACAAGATAATTACGGAATCGTTGTAACGGATGTACGTATGAAAAGAACAGATCTCCCGAAGGAAAACGAACAGTCAGTGTTCACTCGGATGATCTCAGAACGTGAATCAAAGGCACAGGAGTATTTATCAATAGGAGATGCACAGAAAAATATTATAATTGCAGATACTGATCGCCAGGTAAAAGAAACGCTAGCGAAAGCGCAAGCAGATGCCGAAACGATTCGTGCGGAGGGAGAAGCACAAGCTGCAAAGGTGTATAATGAGGCGTTCTCAAAAGACCCGAGCTTCTATCAATTATTTAGAACATTAGAATCGTATAAAAAGACAATTAATGGTGAAACGGTTATTGTTCTGCCATCAGATTCACCTTATGCCCGTTTACTTATGGGATATACAGAGTAAATATGAAGCCGGCGTTTTCCTTTCCTATCATGGTCATGGTAGAATAAAGAAGGAAAACACTGGCTTTTTTACATATGACATGAGACAAGCTTTAGTTAGAAAGGGAGGCTTCCTTTGAAAAAGAAACTTGTATTAATTGATGGAAATAGCATTGCCTACCGGGCATTTTTTGCTCTGCCATTGCTAAACAATGATAAAGGAATTCATACGAATGCCGTTTATGGATTTACGATGATGCTCTTGAGGATATTGGAGGATGAGAAGCCATCACATATAATGGTTGCGTTTGATGCTGGAAAAACAACCTTCCGCCATAAGACATTTAGTGAGTATAAGGGAGGACGTCAAAAAACGCCACCTGAACTATCCGAACAATTTCCTTTTATTCGAGAAGTATTGGACGCATACCGAATCAAAAGGTATGAACTTGAAAACTATGAAGCAGATGATATTATTGGTACTTTGTCGAAGAAGGCAGAAGAAGATGGCTATGAAGTAAAGGTTATTTCGGGAGATAAAGATTTAACCCAGTTGAGTTCTGAAAAAACGACTGTTGCGATCACAAAAAAAGGGATCACGGAAATTGAGGAATATACTCCAGAGCATATCAAAGAAAAATATGGTTTAACACCAATGCAGATCATTGATATGAAAGGGTTGATGGGGGATACGTCAGATAATATTCCTGGTGTCCCTGGAGTTGGTGAAAAAACCGCTATTAAGCTATTAGCAGAGTTTGAGACACTCGAAAAACTGCTCGAGTCGATTGACCAAGTGAGTGGGAAGAAATTAAAAGAAAAGCTTGAGGAATTCAAAGACCAGGCAATTATGAGTAAAGAGCTTGCGACCATAACGAGAGAAGCTCCAGTTACGGTACAACTTGATGAATTCGAATATGACGAGTTTGACCGTGACAAGGTTGTTCAGTTATTTAAAGAATTAGGATTTAATTCATTACTGGATAAATTAGGGGACCACACAGGAGCTTCTGTGGAAGAACCGTTGGAGAGTATTGAATTTACAACTGTCCATGAGGTAACGGAAGAACTTTTTGCGGATGAGAATGCCTTATATATTGAAGTGTTAGATGATAATTATCATTATGCTGATATTGTGGGTATATCACTAGTGAATGAAAGGGGGAACTTTTTCATTCCTACCAATGTAGCAATGGAATCATCCGTTTTTAAAACTTGGGCTGAAAATGAAGCTTCTAAAAAAATTGTGTATGACGCGAAAAGGACAGAGGTATCACTAAGACATCACCATATCCACCTAAAAGGGATTGAGTTTGACTTACTGTTAGCATCTTATATTATGAATCCAGCCGAGTCAGTTGATGATATTTCAACGACTGCTAAACGCTATGGTTTTACGAGTATTAGTTCTGATGAGGCGTTTTACGGAAAAGGGGCTAAGAGAAAGATTCCTGAACCGGAACAGCTTGGAGAGCATCTCGTTCGAAAAGGACTTGTGTTACAGGATCTACGCGATAAGCTCGAACAAGAGTTAAAAGCAAATGAACAATTTGAACTTTATTATGATTTGGAGCTTCCTTTATCTTTAATTTTAGCGGATATGGAATCGTGTGGAATTATGATTGACCTCGACCGACTTCATGCGATGGGAGAAGCAATTACCAATCAACTAACTAATATTGAAGCTCGTATCTATGATCTTGCAGGTGAAAACTTTAATATTAATTCACCAAAGCAGTTAGGAGTCATTCTCTTTGAAAAGTTACAGCTTCCGGTAGCGAAAAAGACAAAAACTGGCTATTCTACCTCTGCAGATGTACTGGAGAAGCTTGAAGAAGAACACGAAATTATTCGAGAAATATTAAACTACCGTCAGCTTGGTAAACTTCAGTCTACTTATATTGAAGGATTACTTAAAGTAATTAATCCTTCAACTAATAAAGTTCATACAAGATTTAATCAGGCTTTAACTCAGACAGGAAGATTAAGCTCTACAGATCCAAATTTACAAAATATCCCTATTCGACTAGAAGAAGGTCGTAAAATTCGTCAAGCCTTTATTCCGTCAGAGGAAGGCTGGGTTATTTTTGCAGCCGATTACTCACAAATTGAATTACGTGTGTTGGCGCATATTGCAAATGACGAAAAGCTAATCGAAGCCTTTAAAGAGGGTCTAGACATTCATACAAAAACAGCGATGGATGTGTTTCATGTATCCAAGGAAGAAGTAACTTCCAACATGAGACGACATGCAAAAGCGGTTAACTTTGGAATTGTTTACGGCATCAGTGATTATGGGTTGTCACAGAGCTTAAATATTACACGAAAAGAAGCGGGTAGCTTTATTGAAAGATACTTAGAAAGTTATCCAGGTGTTAAAGAATATATGGAAGAAATCGTAAAAGATGCAAAGCAAAAGGGATTCGTGTCAACCCTTCTGCATCGTCGAAGATATATCCCGGAAATAACAAGCAGGAACTTTAACCTTCGTAGCTTTGCGGAACGGACGGCAATGAATACGCCGATTCAAGGAAGTGCAGCGGATATTATTAAAAAAGCGATGATAGATATGGCGGACAGGCTCGAAAAGGAAAAACTAAAATCACGATTACTGCTATCTGTACACGATGAATTAATATTCGAAGCACCAGAAGAAGAAATCGAGCGATTGAAGGAAATCGTCCCTGACGTTATGGAACATACAGTGGAGTTGAAGGTGCCACTTAAGGTTGATTATTCCTACGGTCCGACTTGGTTTGACGCGAAATAAAGGCAGTAGGGAGGAAGAATATTGCCAGAACTTCCAGAGGTCGAAACGGTTCGACGTACATTAGAAATGCTTATTTTGGATAAAGAAATCAAAAAGGTAACTGTTCTTTGGCCAAAAATCATTAAACATCCTGATGTAGATCAGTTTTGTGACGCTTTAATTGGCGAGAGATTTGTTCAGTTAGGGAGAAGAGGAAAATTTCTTATCTTATATACTGAAAAATTTGCGTTAATTTCTCATTTGCGTATGGAAGGTAGATATGCGCATTTTGAGGCTGTGGAACCAGTAGCTCTCCACACGCATGTAATTTTTACTTTTACCGACGGGACAGAGCTCCGCTACAAAGATGTACGTAAATTTGGGACGATGCACTTATTTGAAAAAGGAAAAGAGTTTAACCAGCCACCTTTATCGACTCTCGGACCTGAACCATTTGATCCGAATTTTACGTCATCCTATTTGCAAAAAAGGTTATCGAAAACACAAAGATCAATTAAAACAGCGTTGCTTGACCAAACGGTGGTCGTTGGACTAGGTAATATTTACGTAGATGAAGCCCTTTTTCGTTCGAGAATTCATCCTGAGAGAATTGCGAGCTCATTGAAGAAAAAAGAGTGGATCATCCTTTATGAACAAATAAAGGAAACGCTAGGTGAAGCGGTTGAAAAGGGTGGAAGTACGGTACGATCTTATGTAAATTCTCAAGGGCAAATGGGAATGTTTCAGCTTGAATTATTTGTTTACGGTAGGAAAGGTGAAAATTGTAAGTTATGTGGTACTCCTCTAGAAAAAATTGTTGTTGGTGGGCGTGGAACCATGTTTTGTCCAAAATGCCAAAAGAAGAAGTAGGTTGAACCTTGGATGGGCTCCTATCATATACTATCCTAGCTTTTTGTTAGGAAGGAGTCTTTCCAATGGTACTATCTGTTCCATTATTACTACTTGCATTAGCAGTTAGCATTGACAGTTTTAGTGTAGGTTTCACATACGGTCTGAGGAAAATGCGAATTCCTTTTAAGTCAATCGCGGTCATCTCTTTATGCTCTGCAGGAACACTCACTGTAGGGATGATTATTGGCCATTTCATTGAGTCTGTCTTATCGCCTGATATCGCTGAGAGTATTGGGGGAATAATACTCATTTTATTAGGGGCATGGGTTTTAGCTCAATTTTTTCGATCAGAGAAATCCGTCTCATCAGTGCTTCCCCATCCAAAAACGATCATTGATTTTGAGATTAAATCTCTTGGGATTGTTATTCAAATATTACGAAAGCCGATGTCAGCAGACTTTGATCAATCGGGTACGATCAATGGCATTGAAGCCTATATGCTTGGATTAGCGTTATCTTTAGATGCATTTGGGGCCGGAATAGGTGCTGCAATGCTAGACTTTTCTCCAAGCATTTTAGGGACTGCCGTTGCATTAATGAGCTTTCTCTTTATTTATGCGGGGTTACAGCTTGGGAAACATTTTTCTGAGAATAGTTGGCTTCAGCGCTTCGCCTTTTTACCTGGGGTATTGTTAATTATTATTGGAATATGGAAAATTTGAAGTGAGCCTCCTATTGTGGAGGCTTTTACTTTAAACGGAGGGGTTGAATATGACTTTAGTCGTTGGATTAACTGGTGGCATTGCTAGTGGGAAAAGCACTGTGGCAAATATGTTTAAAGAAATGGGAATAGAGGTTATTGACGCTGATATAGAAGCAAGAGAGGCAGTTGAGATAGGAGAAGCAGCATACGAACAAATCGTTACATATTTTGGTGAAGGTATTCTGAATGATGATCATACGATTAATCGCTCTAAATTAGGTGAAATCATTTTTAATGACAGTGTGAAGAGACAAAAGTTAAATGAAATTGTTCATCCAGATGTAAGAAGAAGGATGAATGAGAAGAAGGAAGCAGCTATTTTGCGAGGAGACCAAGTAGTTGTGTTGGATATTCCTCTTTTATTTGAAAGCGGATTAAAACATATGGTTGATGTAGTTCTGCTTGTGTATGTAGAGAAAGATATCCAGCTTCAGAGATTGATGGATAGAAATCTGTTAACAAAGGAGGAAGCACTTGCTCGAATACAATCCCAAATGCCAATTGAAGATAAACGGAAGATTGCTGATAAAGTGATTAATAATAATGGAACGATAGACGATACGAAAAAGCAACTGATAGAGCTTCTTACGGATTGGAAAACCATCACAAATTAATGTGATGGTTTTTTTATTAAAAATAGGTTTTTTTATCACCACAATTCGCAACTAATATGTTATACTAATTGTAAATTACGGAAATAAAGTATAACACTTTTGAAGGGAGCCGTAACATGAAGGCTAGAGTAGCGATTAATGGGTTTGGAAGAATAGGAAGAATGGTTTTCAGAAAGGCAATTTGTGATGATACATTAGAAATAGTAGCCATTAATGCTAGTTATCCTGCGGAAACATTAGCACATTTAATAAAGTATGACACAAATCACGGAAAGTTTGATGGTGAGGTAGTAGCTGAACACGATTCCTTATTGGTAAATGGAAAAAGAGTGAAGCTAATTAACCATCGTAATCCAGAGGAGCTTCCATGGAGTTTACTTAATATTGATATTGTGATCGAGGCGACTGGGAAATTTAACGCTAGAGAGAAAGCTAGTCTCCACTTAGAAGCGGGTGCAAAGAAAGTTATATTAACAGCACCGGGTAAAGGAGAAGATATTACAATCGTCATGGGTGTGAATGAGCACCAGTTAAATATATATGAGCATGATATCATTTCAAATGCTTCTTGTACGACAAATTGTTTAGCTCCTGTTGTAAAAGTACTTGAAGATAAGTTTGGTATCATTAATGGGCTAATGACGACAGTGCATGCCTATACAAATGATCAAAAAAATATTGATAATCCGCATAAAGATCTTCGAAGAGCAAGAGCTTGTGGTCAATCAATCATTCCGACAAGCACGGGTGCTGCTAAAGCTCTTTCACTAGTGCTACCTAAAATGAAAGGGAAGCTGCATGGAATGTCATTAAGAGTTCCTACAACCAATGTCTCATTAGTTGATTTAGTTGTTGATTTAAAGCGAGAAGTAACAATAGATGAGATAAATGATGTATTCGAAACAGCCTCCAAGGATGAACTAAAGGGGATACTCGCCATTACAGAAGAGCCACTAGTATCGGTTGACTTTAATACCAATGAACACTCTGCGATTGTTGATGGGTTGTCTACAATGGTTATAGGTGCGAACAAGGTAAAGGTTCTCGCATGGTACGATAATGAGTGGGGCTATTCTTGTCGTGTCGTTGATCTAACGAAGCATGTGGCTAATCAACTTTCTTTAGCTTCAGAAAATAATATAAAACGAGTAAGCTCGTTGTAAGTAGTCAGTCTTCTGGGATACCCTCAGAAGACTGATTTTTTGTATGAAATAGAAGAAAGGGATTTTACTTTTCCTCTTTTTTGTAAAGATTTTTTAAATACATTATTGCAAAAAAAAAACAAACAAAGTATACTAGTCATCGTGAACTTCTTGAAATTTGGAATCTATATCTACTTAAAGGGTTAGGACCTCTTTGGACTAACTTTCCCCCGTGGTAGTTATAATCCAAAAAATTAGGGAAATTCAGTTACTGTAGTAAAAATGGTTAAAGGGGGAAATTTGAATATGGAAACTATGGGTCGTCACGTTATTTCTGAGTTATGGGGTTGTGATTTTGAAAAGTTAAATGATATGGAGCAAATTGAGCAAATTTTTGCAGATGCGGCATTAAAATCTGGTGCTGAAATTCGCGAGGTTGCTTTTCATAAATTTGCACCACAAGGTGTGAGTGGAGTTGTTATTATCTCTGAATCACATTTAACTATTCACAGCTTTCCTGAACATGGCTATGCTAGTATTGATGTGTATACTTGTGGAGACATGGATCCTAATATCGCTGCAGACTATATCGCTGAAGCATTAGGTGCTCAAACTCGTGAGAACATCGAAATTCCTCGTGGAATGGGTCCTGTTCAAGTTAAACAAGCAAAAGCGAAAGTACTATAATCGTAGCTTACAAAACTTATGAAATTCGAGAGGTGTATATTATACACCTCTTTTTAATTTCTCTTTTATTGAAACATTAACATTGCTAGTCCTTTTAGGTTAAAATATATGTACATACATCTTTCGATTTGGAGGAATAATTATGTCATTTGTGAAACAGGTGTTTAGACAATTTAATAGGCAATGCGAAACAAAAGAAAATCATGTCGAGGAACAGCTTAGAACGAGATATTATCGAGTAAATCTCCAATCTTTGTTTCAATCTGTAAAAGAAATCATTGAAAATGATCAGCATGCAAAAGTGGTAAGCGATTCAATTGACCACGGGGAAATTGCAGTTGAAATCAATCGTGGAAAGAAAATGTTTGCCATTATTACGATTATAACGGTTAAGCCTTATGAGACGGCTGTAGATATAAATGTTTCCACTGAGCAAACGGTGCTGTTGGGAGCATACCCAAGCTTAAAAGCAGAAATCACTCGTATTTATCAGGAGCTAGATAAGAAGCATCCGTATATTGGTGTTGGAAAACACGCAGGAGAATAGAATTGCTTGTACTACAAATGAAGTTTTAATAAGATAGTGTTAGATTCAGCAGAATCCATTCTGTTTCGGAGTTGATGTTATGAAATGTCCTGCATGTCAAAATAATCATACTCGTGTTCTCGATTCAAGACCTGTCGATGAAAATAGATCGATTCGCAGAAGAAGAGAGTGTGAGAAATGTTCCTTTCGCTTTACAACCTTTGAGAAGGTAGAGGAAATTCCTTTGATTGTCGTAAAAAAGGAAGGAACAAGAGAAGAATTTAGCCGTGATAAGATTCTACGTGGTCTGATTAAAGCTTGTGAAAAAAGACCTGTTGCTTTGCCTGAATTAGAAAAAATTACTTCCGATATAGAAAAAGAACTTCGCAGTCATGGAGTATCGGAAATAAAGAGTGAAGCAGTTGGAGAAATGGTTATGGATCGTTTAGCAAAATTAGATGAGGTCGCGTACGTAAGATTTGCCTCTGTATATAGACAATTTAAAGATATTAACGTCTTTATTGAAGAATTGAAGGAATTAATAAAAAAGGATTAGTAGGGAAGTTTGTTGTTAAGAGAGGAAATGAAGCCTATGGCTCAGCATTGGCAGGAAATGCTACCAGTGGATCGCTATGAGGTGGCCTCAAATGGTTTGTTATTTGAGTATGATCGAAAGGTGCTGACACTTTTATATCAGCCACTGATTGGTCCGATAGCATACAGTCTCTATATGACCCTTTGGTCGCAAATAGACGAGAACCGCTTATCATCAGATGGTAGTTCACATCATGCTCTTATGAACGTGATGGATAGTAATTTAAAACAAATTTACGATGCCCGTCTAAAGTTAGAAGGAATTGGCCTTCTCTCCACGTATGTGCGAACAGAGGAAGGGCTTCGATCATTTGTATATGAAATAAAGCCGCCTTTAACACCTAGTCAGTTTTTTCTAGATGGCATGCTTAACGTGTATTTGTATCGAAAAGTAGGTAAAAATCAATTTTTAAAACTTAAAAGGTTTTTTAGTGATGAACATTTCTTGGGAAAAGAAAATGAGTACGAGAATGTTACAAGGTCGTTTCAAGAAGTATTTGACTCTGCTGTTCCAGGTAACCCTTCATCACATCTGGTAGATGACCTGAAACTTGAAGAGCAACGTGTATACTTCGATCGAGTGAACCCTGAGACAATTAAGGTTGATGAAGCACAATTTGATTTTGACCTGCTATTTGCAGGGCTTTCAGAAGTACTTGTTCCTAAACGTGCCATCAATAAAAAGGTGCGAGAAGCAATTGCGAAACTATCCTTCCTCTATGGGATTGACCCGATCCAAATGAAAAACATTGTAATTAGTGCAGTTGATGAATCAAGTGAAATTCAAATTGATGAACTTAGAAAATCAGCTAGAGATTGGTATCAGCTTAACTTTTCTGACCAACTCCCGTTATTAATAGATAAAATACAACCACTTCCACATGTTACAACAACTGTGGAGCCTAAAACTCAAGAAGAGAAATTGGTTCAATACCTTGAGAAAACGTCTCCTCGACAATTGTTAATTGATATATCTGGTGGGGGAGAACCATCGAAAAGTGATTTGCAAATTGTTGAAGATGTCATGTTCCAACAAAAGCTTCTTCCTGGCGTGGTGAACGTGCTCATTCAGTACGTATTATTAAAAACAGATATGAAGTTGACGAAGGCTTATGTGGACAAAATTGCCTCTCATTGGGCGCGTAAAAGGGTCCAGACGGTGTCTGAGGCAATGGAACTTGCTAAAAAAGAACATCGACAATACTTAGACTGGGCTGAGGGGAAGCAAACAGTAAAACAAACTCCAAAGACTAATACTAGGAAAAAGGCCATACGAACAGAAAGCTTACCAGATTGGTTTGATAAAAATGAGAATGAGGATCCATCTGATCAGAAATCCTCAGATAATAAAGAGATGGAAGAGAAAAAACGTGCTCTACAGGAAAAATTAAAAAGGTTTAAGAGCTAGGAGGTGACTGGAATATGGAACGAATCAATGAAACATTAAAAAAACTTGCAGCTAGTCCAAGCTTTCAAGAACGGTACGAACGACAAAAGAGACAAGTCATGCAGCATCCGGACATCAGGGAGTTTATAACGAAGCACAGTGATATTCTAACGAGCCAAATGATTGAAAGAAATTTGGCCAAGCTCTATGAGTATTCGACTCAATGTACGGAATGTACGGATTGTCCGAGTCTTGAGAGTTGTAAAAATATCATGCAGGGCTATCAGCCAGAATTAGTTCTTGTTCGTGGGTCCATTGAAATCCATTATGATCGGTGTCCTAGGAAGGTCATGTCTGACGAGAGAAGAAAAAGTGAAAAGTTAATTCAAAGTATGTATATGCCGAAGGAAATACTGAAGGCTAGCTTTTCAGAAATCGACACGGAGGGTGATTATGCAGGGAGATTAGAAGCAATTGATCTAGCCGCAGATTTCATCCTTAATTATCATCCTGACACCATGCAAAAAGGTCTTTATTTGTATGGGAAATTCGGTGTCGGAAAATCTTATCTACTGGGAGCCATTGCGAATGACCTAGCTAAGAAAAAAGTTTCCTCCATGATCGTGTATTTTCCAGAACTGATTAGAGAATTAAAGAGCTCCATCGGTGATTCAACACTAAATGAAAAAATTGAAAAAGTGAAGAGAGTACCAGTGTTAATGATTGATGATATAGGTGCGGAGACGATGTCAAGCTGGGCAAGGGATGAAGTGTTAGGAACGATTCTTCAATTCCGTATGCTTGAAAACCTACCTACTTTCTTTACCTCTAACTTTGACTTCGATGGGTTAGAAGTGCACCTAACGTATAGTCAACGTGGAGAAGAAGAGAAGATGAAAGCAAGAAGGCTTCTTGAGAGGATTAGATACTTAGCTCACCCTGTCCAAGTGGATGGTCCAAATAGAAGAAAATAGGTAAAGATAAGAGCCAGTGGAAAAAGTCCGCTGGCTCTTATTCTATTTTGAACAAGTTCCCCATATACATGAAATCAGAGACTGTGAAAACGAACATGCAGCAGCATGAGCATGGACCTTTCAAGCGTTGATTTCACCAAAAGGGGGGATTTGGTTGTTTGAGATCATTTTCCAAAATAAAGAGGATGCGAAAAGATTTCACCAATTGCTAAAGAAACACGCACAATCCTCACTCCATTTGAATCATGAGACTCTTCTTATTGAAGATAAACATATAGTAAAATGCGATGGAAAACTCGAAGAAGAGGTTGTGAAAAAAGCATTTGGACAGTTTATTCAGGAAATTAAATTAGTGGATTGGTCTCGAGAAATCTTAAAAGATCATTTTTGTTATGATGACGAACATGAACAGGAACAAATACTAGATATTATTACTGCCATTGTTGACGGAAACAGAAGGGAACTCTTATCGTTTGTGGATGTGAACACATTAAATAATTTGGTAGAATCAGCTATTAATGAATTATTCTCACAGCGTTTGTCTTTCTCGTTCGACTCTTTCCTGCGCTTTCGACTGCGTTCCATTACGACTCTCATAGAGAGAGTGGTCGAGGTTGCGATTGATGAGTATAAACTTGAGCAAGAGTACCAAATTTTTGTTCATACGCTCAGAGAATTTTTAGCTGGAAGAAGTTCAATCAAGAAGGTGATTCATTTAATTGTGTCTGATTCAATAACCTTTTTTGATGAGAAATTCTTTGAATTAAAAAGAAAAGAAATTTTGCAGCTGATCGATCGGAAACTACTTTCCAATCACCCAGTCTATATTGATAGTGTCACTATTGCACCGTTGCTTTCGATTGCTCCCCAAAAGATTTATTTGTACACCGATGAACCGGAACAGCCTTTGGTTCGAACGATCTGTAATCTTTTTGAGGAAAGGGTAGTCGTAGCAGCCATGACCTTATTTCATGATCGTAAAAGAAAATTAGCCTTTGCCGCTGAGGAGAATTTCTAGATAGATACTTGCTTTTCCCTCATGAACAAACTATAATACGTACATAATAAGGTACAACTTCATGATATAAATGTTATGATGAGGATATGAGCGTTTTTATACGGTTATCAGAGAGGGAAGGCTTTGGCTGGAAACTTCCTAACACGATTGAATAGCTTACCACCTCTAAACATCAGCCTTGAACAATTTATTAAGTATGGGCTGACGGATAAAGTCCGTTATCTAATTATCTAAAGTCATTTTGATGAGTTATCAAGGTGAAAATTAGGGTGGAACCACGTGTTGTTTATAAACTCGTCCCTTTCCGAGGGACGAGTTTTTTTATTTTTATTTTATATTTAGGAGGAAAATGGTTATGTCAAATGTTGTAAAATTAACGTTCCCAGACGGTGCAGTGAAGGAGTTTCCGTTTGGAACAACAACAGAAGATGTTGCTGCCTCCATTAGCCCAGGGCTTAAAAAGAAGGCATTGGCTGGAAAAGTAGATGGCCAATTGTACGATCTTAAACGTCCGATTGAGCAAGATGGAGCAATTGAAATTGTTACTCAGGATAGTGCAGATGCACTTGAGATCCTTAGACATAGTAGCGCCCACTTAATGGCACAAGCGATCAAGCGACTTTACAAAAATGTAAAGCTTGGTGTGGGTCCAGTTATTGAAGGCGGATTTTACTACGATGTAGATATTGAGGAATCATTAACACCAGAAGATCTTCCGTTAATTGAAAAAGAAATGAAAAAAATTATTAACGAAAACATTGAGATTGTTCGTAAAGAAGTTAGTCGTGACGAGGCAGTTCAGCTGTACAAGGAGATTGGCGATGAATACAAGCTTGAGCTAATTGAAGCCATCCCTGCAGGAGAAACGGTAACTATTTATGAGCAAGGGGATTTCTTCGACTTATGTCGTGGAGTTCATGTTCCATCGACAGGGAAATTGAAGGAATTTAAGCTTCTTAGTATTGCGGGTGCTTACTGGAGAGGCGATAGCGATAATAAAATGCTTCAACGTATATATGGTACAGCTTTCTTCAAGAAAGAAGACTTGGCTGAACATCTCCGTCTCATAGAAGAAGCAAAAGAGCGTGATCATAGAAAAATAGGTAAAGAATTAAATTTATTCATGAACTCGCAAAAAGTGGGACAAGGCCTTCCAATGTGGCTACCAAAGGGTGCGACGATTCGCCGTATTATCGAGAGATATATCGTGGATAAGGAGTCAAGACTTGGTTACGACCACGTGTACACACCTGTGATGGGAAGCGTTGATTTATATAAAACATCAGGGCACTGGGATCATTATCAAGAAGACATGTTCCCGGTTATGGAAATGGACAATGAGCAACTCGTTTTACGCCCTATGAACTGTCCGCATCATATGATGATCTATAAGCACGGTATTCATAGTTATCGTGAGCTTCCTATTCGTATTGCCGAGCTTGGAACGATGCACCGCTATGAAATGTCTGGAGCACTATCTGGTCTTCAACGTGTACGTGGAATGACGTTAAACGATGCACATATTTTCGTTCGTCCAGATCAAATCAAGGATGAATTTAAGCGAGTGGTAGGATTGGTATTGGAAGTGTACAAAGATTTTAATATCAATGATTACTCCTTCCGCCTATCGTACCGTGATCCTGAAGATAAAGAAAAGTATTTTGATGATGATCAAATGTGGGAAAAGGCTCAAAGTATGTTAAAAGAAGCGATGGATGACTTAGGGCTAAATTATTTTGAGGCAGAGGGTGAAGCGGCTTTTTATGGTCCAAAGCTTGATGTTCAAGTGAAGACAGCACTTGGGAAGGAAGAAACCCTTTCTACTGTCCAGTTAGACTTCTTATTACCAGAACGATTTGATTTGAGTTATGTGGGTGAGGATGGGAAACAACATCGTCCTGTAGTTATCCACCGTGGTGTCGTTTCGACGATGGAGCGTTTTGTTGCGTTCTTGATCGAAGAATACAAAGGAGCTTTCCCTACTTGGTTAGCACCTGTGCAGGTTCAAGTGATTCCTGTTTCTCCGGACGTTCATTTTGACTACGCAAAGCAAGTTCAAGAACTTCTTCAGGCAGAAGGGATTCGTGTCGAAATCGATGATCGTAATGAGAAGATCGGTTACAAGATTCGTGAAGCGCAAATGCAAAAAACTCCTTATATGCTAGTTGTTGGTGACAATGAAGTAGCAGAAAAGGCAGTGAATGTACGAAAATATGGCGAGCAAAAATCAGAGGTCGTTTCTTTTGAAACATTTGTTGAAGATTTAAAGAATGAAGTAAAACGCTAAAATGTTTTTTACAGAAGAGGATGTATGATCATCCTCTTTACGTTTATTTTTTTAAAAGGTATTGCCACAAACGTATATTTTTGATACAATTCATTTCGTTGTGATAAAAAAGTGTTTCGTTGACATGAATTATTTATTGTGATATAGTTGCTAAGGTAAATTGAATACGAGTTTGAGATAAAGAAGAAGCACCCGCTTCTCACCTGATTGACGCCAAAGCGCAGTTGGCAGGTTTTACGAAAAGGCTTATTACCGTATGGGTATCGTAAAGTGTGGGTGTGTTCATCCGCACTTTTTTTATTTTTCTTATGAAAATGAAATCTTCTTAACCCAAACGTTGTATTCGCATTAAACCTTGGAGGTGTCCAGCTATTAGCAAAGACATGTTGTTGAACGAGGGTATTCGTGCCCGCGAAGTACGTCTAATTGATCAAAATGGCGAACAACTAGGCATTAAAACAAAAATCGAAGCACTTGAGATTGCTACGCGTGTAAATCTTGACGTTGTTCTTGTTGCGCCAAACGCGAAACCACCAGTAGCACGTATTATGGACTACGGTAAGTTTAAGTTTGAACAGCAGAAGAAAGAAAAAGAAGCACGTAAAAATCAAAAAATTATCAACATCAAAGAAGTTCGACTTAGCCCAACCATTGATGAGCATGACTTTAACACAAAGTTACGTAATGCGATTAAATTCTTGGAAAAAGGCGATAAAGTAAAAGCATCGATTCGATTTAAAGGTCGTGCAATTACACATAAAGAGATCGGACAACGTGTTTTAGTCCGCTTTGCAGAAGCTTGTAAAGAAGTTGCAACAGTGGAATCTCATCCAAAAATGGATGGCAGAAGCATGTTTATGACATTAGCACCTAAAAACGACAAGTAATGAGGAGGAATCCCTAATGCCAAAAATGAAAACTCACCGCGGCGCAGCAAAGCGTTTCAAGAGAACAGGATCTGGTAAACTGAAGCGTTCACACGCATACAGAAGCCATTTATTCGCTAACAAATCTACAAAGGCAAAGCGTAAGCTTCGTAAAGGAACTCTAGTTTCTTCAGGCGATTACAAGCGCATCCGTAACTTACTAGTAAATCTTAAGTAATTGCAAATTAGGAGGGAAAACATATGCCACGTGTTAAAGGCGGTACAGTAACTCGCAGACGTCGTAAAAAAGTTATTAAATTAGCAAAAGGTTATTATGGTTCAAAACATACATTATACAAAGTAGCTAACCAACAGGTTATGAAATCTCTAATGTATGCATTCCGTGATCGTCGCCAAAAGAAGCGTGACTTCCGTAAGCTTTGGATCACTCGTATCAATGCAGCAGCTCGTATGAACGGTCTTTCTTATAGCCGTTTAATGCACGGTTTAAGCGTTGCAGGTATCGAAGTAAACCGTAAAATGCTTGCTGAACTTGCAGTAAGCGACGAAAAAGCATTTGCAGAATTAGCTGCAGCTGCTAAGCAAAGCCTAGCAAAATAATTGACTTATTAGTCTATAGAAGCCATTCTCTTACTAGAGGGTGGCTTTTTTAAGTCTTTAAGGAGGTATTGTATGCTTACATATATTTGGATTTATTTATTGGTGATAAATATCGTCAGTTGTACGTTGATGTATGTTGATAAACAGAAGGCAAGGAAAAATGAATATCGAATTAGAGAAGCAACACTTTGGCAATTCGCCTTTTTTGGAGGAGCATTAGGGGCATTTATCGGAATGAAATCCTTTCGTCATAAAACGAAGCATCCTAGCTTTAAATGGGGATTGCCTTTTTTGACTGTTCTTCAAATCGGTCTATTGCTTTACTATGTATGGAATTAAGGGAATAGTTGTCATAGAAATGGTCCATCCTCGATAAGCTGTAATAGACATCAAGAAACTGCTTAAGGGGTGGTCATATGGATGAGGAGTTAGCGTTACTGCTTGTCATGTTTCAGGCTGGTGGAGTTTTCACCCCGATTATATTCGTCTTGTTTCATTCGTTACGACAGTTTTTATTTATTCCTGTAGTCATCATCTGTATTGCGGGTGGAATTCTTTTTGGAACAGTAGCAGGTACGATATACTCGCTTATTGGGTTAATGATTAGCAGTATATTGTTTTTTGCTCTCGTTTCAAAATTTCCACGAACACAAGAAAAACTGTCTTCGATTCGGAAAAAGTGGTTTGGAGAGTATCGTAATTTAACAGTTAGTCAGATTTCGATTTTACGCCTTGTTCCTTTTGTCCACTATCAACTATTAAATTTTTGTTTAATGGAAAGACACCGTGGCTTTAAAGAGTATTCAAAGGCAGCCTTTATTACGAATCTTCCATTAGCTTTCTTTTACACTGTCTTTGGTCAATTTATAAGTCAATTTACACCAACGATGATCGTAATTATTATGTTTTCCTTATCCATTCTTGTTTATTTATTACGGGAGAAAATGACAATCATAAAGTGGGGAGATTTTTTTAAGGAAACAAAATTAGAGAAGCAGGGCTAATAAAAAACGTTCAAGGGGTTTTCTCCCTTGAACGTTTATTTTTTCATGAATTCATGAATGGGGCTTTTCCAGTCAATTTTTGCATTTGGATAAAATACAGCTACTTCCATTTCGATATAACGGAAATCTTCTTTTGACAAACCATTGAGCGCAGAGTTACTATGTGGCCAAATGAATATAGAAACAACCTCGAAGGTGTTCTCGGTTGTGCCTAAGTATTTTTCCCCTTCGAATAGGACCCCTTTATAGGTTAAGTGGAAATTCTTACGAACATTTTTTATATCATCGAGTAAAAAGAATTGCTTTTGCTCGTGAGCTAATTCCAGTTTTCGCTTTGGGTTTAACATAAATTTGAAGGCGCTGTATATTAAAAAAAAGATAAATGCTATTAGGAGCATGCGTAGTAGCCACATCATACTTAAGCCCTCCACTCTTCATTTTTCCTTATATACGTTTTTATTTGAAAAAGGTTTCATAAAGTGTTGCTTTTAAGTGAATTTTTTTCTTAATTTCATTATGATTAAAGTAATATACATAGAAAAGAGTGAAATGATGGATTTACGAGACTTATTTGAGATGCAAAAAGGCTTGGATGAACATATCGCAGAAAAACACGAATTAAAAGCAGATAGTCTAATAAGTAGAAAGGTTCTGGCTTTGTTGGTTGAACTAGGTGAACTAGCAAATGAGACACGATGTTTTAAGTTTTGGAGTGTAAAAGGTGCTTCCCCGAAAGAAGTCATTTTAGAGGAATTTGTAGATGGAGTTCATTTCATTTTATCACTAGGCCTTGACTGTGGATTTGAGCGTGATGTACAGGTAGAAGAACTAGCGTTAGTAGAGGAAAATGTGACAAATCAATTTTTATCCATGTATGAAAGGGTGCATCGCTTTTCTGCAGAAAGGAGTATTGATGCGTATCGTAGCATGCTAGAAAGTTATTTTGTTTTAGGTAAGATGCTAGGATTTACGTCAGAAGAGATAAAAGAAGCATATATCTCTAAAAATGAAGTAAATTATAAAAGGCAGAAGGAAGGGTACTAACGTATACTTTGTGCATTTAAGTTGTAGCTAGTATACTATAAACATAATACATATTAAGGGAGTCGAAATAAATGACGAAGCTTGATGATACTTTAGCGATGCTCAAGGAATTAACAGATGCCAAAGGGATTCCAGGGAATGAGCGTGAGCCAAGAGAAGTGATGAACAAGCATATTGCTCCGTATGCGGATGAAGTAACAACGGATGGACTTGGAAGCTTAATTGCTAAAAAAGTGGGAGATGCGAACGGTCCGAAGGTAATGGTTGCTGGCCAC
>NZ_JBPCCH010000001.1:186628-285663 GCF_050971805.1 Robertmurraya mesotrionivorans
TCCACAAATCATTCTATATGACGCAAGTATGGTGTCTCACAAAGGATTAAGAGATTTAGTCACTGACACAGCGGATGAACTTGGAATTCCATATCAATTCGATGCTATCGCTGGCGGTGGCACGGATGCGGGGTCCATCCATATTTCTCATAAAGGAGTCCCTTCCTTAGCAATTACGATTGCAACTCGATACATCCATTCACATGCAGCTATGCTACACCGTGATGACTATGAGAACGCAGTAAAACTAATCGTTGAAGTCATCAAACGTCTAGATCGTGAAACAGTAGACCGCATCACACTTGAATAGAGACCAAAGAAAGACAGCATGCTAAGGCATGCTGTCTTTCTTTGGTCAACCGGGGAAAGAGTGTCCACCTCAGGCGGACAAAACCACCCCAACTGTCCACGGACGGTGTCTGTCACCTTCCGTGGACAAATCAAAGAATTTGTCCACGAGCGGTGACAGACACCCTATTTTAGGCCGTTTTCTAATGTTTGTAGCATTTCACTTTTTTCTTGGTCGGATGCATTTTTCCAGATGACTTCAAAAAGTACTCCTAAACCTGGAAGCATTTTTTCTTCGCCGTTTTGAATGGCATCAACGATTGTGTCGCGTAGCTCATCTTGTGTATTTCCTGATACATTATGAATAACTGCATTTCTTAAGTTAAGATTCATTTTTACCCACTCCTTCTTCATTTTCTTTAATATGTTTTCTAATTTTGTTATTATTATGTACTTAAGTTACGCTATAATAAGAAAACCCGAGAAAAAAGGAAAGAAGGGGTTTTACCTTGAAGCATATTCACTCGAGTAGTAACCCAAAGGTGAAGCAATGGAAGAAACTATTAACGAAAAAGGAAAGAGATAAAACAGGCCTATTTATAGTCGAAGGGTTCCATTTAGTGGAGGAAGCGCTAAAAGCAGGTCGTATAGAAGAAATCATTGTACAAGAAAACATGGATCTTCCTTCAAGCTTTGATTACGGAGCAACTCCTGTATCATCTGTCCCTGCTGATATCATTAAGCAATTGGCTGAAACAGATACACCACAAGGCATTTTTGCTGTATGTCATCAAGAAAAGCCATCGAGTACAGAAGGAACATCTTATCTTTTAATTGATGCTGTCCAAGACCCTGGAAATTTAGGAACGATGATTCGTACGGCGGATGCTGCTGGTGTGGACGTTGTGGTAATTGGCAATGGAAGCGTGGATATATATAATTCCAAAGTGCTTAGATCTGCCCAAGGAAGCCATTTTCATCTTCCTGTTATTAAAGGCGATATCTCTACTTGGGCAAGCGATCTTCTTGACCGAGGGATCCCTGTTTATGGAACAGCATTAGAGAATGCCGAACCGTTCCATCAAATACAATCAACTGGATCATACGCTTTAATCGTCGGAAATGAAGGGAACGGAGTAAGTAAAGAGCTATTAAGTAAAACGACAGCTAATCTATACATTCCGATTCATGGAAAAAGTGAGTCATTAAATGTTGCAGTAGCAACAGGAATTTTGTTATATTACTTACGTGCGTAATAAAGGCTTATCCTCAATCAAATTGGGTTTGAAATAAGCAGAAAAGTATAATATAATTAACAGCAAAAATTACATACAAAAAACGATGACGGAGAAAAGTAGTTTACTACCATCTATCTTAGGGAAAAAATGCCTTAGACTGAAAGCATTTTTATAGAAAAAGTAAACGAAGTTCACCTCCCGAGTTGGCATCGGGACCACTTCATTAGAAGTGTAAAGATGCACCGGTTTAAAGCCGTTATCAGCAATGAAGTGAATGTAGGAAGAAGGATGTCCTACATTAATTAAGGGTGGTACCGCGACTATTAAACCTCGTCCCTTTCTAGGGATGGGGTTTTTATTGTGTCTAAAAATCATAAGGAGGTAGTAACATGGAGCAACGCTTGGTAGAGCTTCAGCAAGAAGCGCTTGAAGGAATAAAGAAAGCGACTGATTTAAAGGAAATAAATGATATTCGTGTATCGTATCTAGGGAAAAAAGGTCCGATTACGGAAGTGTTAAAAGGAATGGGGAAACTTTCAGCTGAAGAACGTCCTAAAATGGGAGCTTTAGCAAACGAAGTAAGAGATGCGATTGCCAAAGCAATAGAAGAAAAACAAACGATCTTAGAAGAAGCAGCTGTTGCAAAAAAGCTTGCGTCTGAAACAATTGATGTCACACTCCCTGGACGCCAAGTAAAAACGGGGAATCATCATCCATTAACTAGAATTATTGAGGAAATTGAAGACCTGTTTATTGGAATGGGATACACAATTGCTGAGGGGCCAGAAGTTGAAAGTGACTACTATAATTTTGAGGCCTTAAATTTACCGAAGGGTCATCCAGCACGTGATATGCAGGACTCTTTTTACATTACAGAGGAGCTTCTACTGCGTACTCATACTTCACCAATGCAGGCTAGAACGATGGAAAAACAAAATGGAAAAGGACCTGTAAAAATTATATGCCCGGGTAAAGTGTACCGTCGTGATAATGATGATGCGACTCACTCACATCAGTTCATGCAAATTGAAGGGCTTGTTGTTGACGAAAATATTCAAATGAGTGACCTTAAGGGTACATTAGATGTATTTGCGAAGAAGATGTTTGGAGAAGATCGAGAGATCCGCTTACGTCCTAGCTTCTTCCCGTTTACAGAGCCCTCTGTAGAGATGGATATTTCTTGTAAGATTTGTAGTGGAAAAGGATGTAACGTATGTAAGGGAACCGGTTGGATTGAAGTCCTAGGTGCTGGTATGGTTCATCCGAATGTACTTGAAATGGCTGGTTACGATTCGAAGAAATATACGGGATTTGCGTTTGGAATTGGCTCTGAACGAATCGCAATGCTTAAATACGGCATCGATGATATTCGTCATTACTATACAAATGATGTTCGTTTCTTAAAGCAATTTTCGATACACGAATAGGAGGATAACAAGAGATGTTTGTTTCTTATAAATGGCTTCAAGAGTACGTGGACCTATCAGGTGTCACTGCTACTGAACTAGCGGATAAAATCACAAAAAGCGGGATTGAAGTGGAAGGCGTTGAAATCCTTAATGAAGGCATGAAGGGTCTTGTAGTTGGTCATGTGTTAGAACGTGAGCAGCATCCAAATGCCGATAAGTTAAATAAATGTCTAGTAGATGTTGGAGAAGGAGAGCCAGTTCAAATTATCTGTGGTGCTCCCAATGTCGACAAGGGTCAACATGTAATCGTTGCTAAGGTTGGAGCAGTTCTTCCAGGGAACTTTAAAATTAAGAAAGCAAAGCTGCGTGGTGAAGAGTCACACGGAATGATTTGTTCTTTACAGGAGCTAGGAGTGGAAAGCAAGTTTGTTGCCAAGGAATTCTCTGAAGGGATCTTCGTATTCCCAAATGAGGTAACTGTTGGGGACGACGCGCTGGAGTTATTAAATCGTGACGATCAAATATTAGAACTAGGGTTAACGCCAAATCGAGCAGATTGCTTAAGTATGTTAGGTGTGGCATACGAGGTTGCGGCGATTCTGGGCAGAGAAGTAAAGCTTCCAAAGCCAGAGGTTACATCAACTAGTGAAAAGGCTAGCGATTATATTTCTGTTACGGTGGATGCTCCGGAAGACAATCCATTATACGTCGCAAAGGTAATTAAAAACGTAAAGGTTGGTCCTTCTCCATTATGGATGCAAACACGCCTTATGGCAGCGGGTGTTCGTCCTCACAATAATGTAGTTGATATTACAAATTATATTTTAATGGAATATGGTCAACCGCTTCATGCCTTTGACTATGATCGTTTTGGTTCAAAAGAGATCCTCGTGCGTCGTGCTCATCAAGGTGAAAGCATGACAACACTTGATGATACAAAACGTACATTAACAACAGACCATCTCGTAATTACAAACGGGAAAGAACCAGTTGCATTAGCAGGAGTGATGGGTGGAGCGAATTCTGAGGTAGAAGCAGGGACGACAACCGTATTACTGGAGTCTGCATACTTTGTTGGAGCACCCATTCGTAAAGCTTCCAAGGATCATGGCTTGCGCAGTGAAGCGAGTGCTCGCTATGAAAAAGGTGTGGATCCAAATCGTGTTAGAGCTGCAGCAGAAAGAGCAGCTGAGCTATTAGCACTGTATGCGAACGGAGAAGTATTAGAAGGATCAGTCGAGGCGGATGCTCTAAAAGTAGAACCGGCCGTTGTTTCCATTACGTTAGAAAAAATCAATGGTGTACTTGGTACCGATATTTCTATGGATGAGGTTAAGGACATCTTTGCTCGTCTTCAATTTACGACATCCGTTGAAGGAAACGAAATTACTGTAACCGTACCTACTCGACGTGGTGATATTACGATTGAGGAAGACTTGGTGGAAGAAGTTGGAAGAATTTACGGTTATGACAACATCCCTAAAACTCTTCCGAAGGGTGCTTCTACGCCAGGGAAATTAAGTGATTATCAGAAGAAGCGTAGAATTGTTCGTCGTTACTTAGAAAGTGCTGGATTATACCAAGCGGTCACTTACTCCCTCACAAATGAGGCAAAAGCAACTCAATTCGCTCTAGATAACCGTGAACCTGTTAAGCTTGCGATGCCGATGAGTGAAGATCGAAGTGTACTACGTCTAAGTATTTTGCCACAGCTCTTAGAGGTCGTAAAATACAATTCTGCTCGTCAAAATGATAGTATTGCATTATATGAAACAGGTGCCGTGTTCCTTGCGACAGAACAAGATAAGCTTCCAGAAGAGAAGGAACATCTGGCGGCAGCAATTACTGGCTTATGGCATCAGCAACCATGGCAGGGTGAGAAGAAAGTCGTTGATTACTATGTTCTTAAAGGAGTGCTCGAAGGGTTACTCGCTCGTTTAGGCCTAACAGGAAGAGTGGAATTCCGTCAAGCGACGGTAGAAGGGATGCATCCAGGAAGAACAGCTGATCTTCTTTTAGATAATGAGAAAATTGGTTTTGTCGGACAAATTCATCCAAACGTTCAAAAAGAATTAGATTTGAAAGAAACGTATGTATTTGAACTCTCTTTGAAAGCCTTACTTGAGGCTGAGATAGCTCCATTACGATACGAATCCATTCCTCGTTATCCATCCATCACACGCGATATCGCATTGGTTGTCGACAAGGAAGTGGTTGCAGGTAAGATTTCTGACATTATTACAGAAGCTGGTGGCAACCTACTGAAGGATGTGTCTGTGTTTGATCTCTATGAAGGAGATCGCTTGGAAGAAGGAAAGAAATCCATTGCATTTTCTTTAAGATATTATGACCCAGAAAAAACACTAACTGATGAAGAAGTAACCAAAGCACATGAAAAAGTATTACATGCTGTGGAGGAACAGGCAGGAGCCGTATTAAGAGGATAAATAGAAAGGAGCATCCATTTTTTCAGGATGCTCCTTTTCTTATTTTTTTGTAATTAGTTTCCATGCTTTTTCTGTATTGGCAAAATGAAGCTTAACAAAATGTGGAAGGCTATCTTTTCCTTTTGTTTGTATTAATTTTGCGGCTGCCACATCTACTTGTGCACCAGCACCCTTTGGAATAACAAATCCAGCTTCCTTTGAAAGCTTTTCAAAATGTTGAACAAATGCATAACGTGCCAAAATAGAGGCCGCTGCCACAGCCAAGTGAACACTTTCTGCTTTTGTTGAAAAAAACACATTTTCTCTCTGGATTACTTTCTGACCCTTAAGATATTGATAATACACTTCTTCTTTAGCAAACTGATCAATTAAAATAGCTTCCGGTTTTTCTGGTGCGATTTTATTCAGTACATGGCCAATGGCTTTATTATGCAAAAGTGCTTTTAACTTCCCCTGTGACATTCCAGATTGCTGAAGCTGATTGTATTTCTCATTATGTAAAGTTAATAAGCTATAAGGAATGACATGCTTAATTTGATTAGCGATTGCTGTAATTTGATCATCCTTTAGTCCTTTTGAATCCTTTACACCAAGCTCTCGTAAAAGGGGAATATGCTCTCTTTTAACATAAGCAGCTACGACCGTAATTGGTCCAAAGTAATCACCAGTACCAACCTCATCCGAGCCAATTACAGAGAGGGTCTCGAACTGCTCTGGGAGCCGGTTTGTGTTTTTAGGAGCTTCTTTTTTCTTCGTGACTGGTAAAGCTTCAGCACTTCCCCATTTATTCGACTCAAACTCACATGAGGGACCTTGAAATAGCACTTTTCCTGATTTATATGCTGTAATGGAGCAACCGGAAACTTTTGCTGCAAACACCCCACCTGGTGGTATTTTAGGTAAAAGGCTTTGTTGGTAGTGATCCTGCATCTTTTTTATTTGTTCCCCAGACTGTTTTAATACGACTTGACTCATTTTACACTCTCCAATAAAATACATATTTTTCCTTGATTCGTGTGATTTTGACATTCTTAACTTCCCAGCCAAATAATATTCATGTTATGATATAGTGTAGGATTCTTATGAATGGGGGCAATGCTGTGTCTGAAGCAGAAAAAAAGCGCACAACGGTTGAAATATACGGGCAACAGTATGTAATTGTAGGTAACGAAAATGTTGAACATGTGCGATTGGTTGCCTCTTTGGTAAATAATAAAATGCGCGAAATTGGTCAGAAGAATCCCTCACTTGATAGTACAAAACTTGCAGTTCTTACAGCAGTGAATGCTGTAAATGATTATCTGAAAATAAAGGATCAACTTGAGCGCTTAGAAAGTGAACTAAAGAAGTAAAGGATTGAACGAATATGCTAAATCTTGCCATTGTCATTATGTTATTAATAGGATTACTTGTTGGGCTTCGTAGAGGGTTTATCCTTCAATTTATTCATCTTACTGGCTTCATTATTGCATTTATTGTAGCAAAGGTCTATTATTCCGAACTTGCACCAAAATTAACCCTTTGGATTCCATATCCAAGCTTCGGTGATGCATCAAATTTACAAATCATTTTCTCAGAAGGAAATATGGAGGATGCATATTACCGAGGAATTGCTTTTGTTGCTATTTTCTTTGCAGTAAAGATTGTTCTACAAATAATTGGAAGTATGCTAGATTTTGTTTCCAATCTACCAATTTTAAAGACTTTTAATCGTTGGGCCGGAGGAATACTTGGATTTTTAGAGGTATATTTACTTCTGTTTATTATTTTATACATAGCAGCACTTCTACCAATTGAAGCCGTGCAATCTCCTTTAGCTAGCTCTTCTTTGGCAAAGGGAATAGTTGAAAATACCCCATTTTTGTCTAATCTTGTGAAAGAGCTTTGGGGATAACATAAACAGGATGATTATATAACTACTTCTCTTTTTTAAGAGAAGTTTTATTTTGTTTTATTTTCAAAAACTTTTTTGGATTACAATACGTACATAATACATAATAGGGTTTCAAAACATACTAAATTATTGGTGAAATAGAAATGAATCATTCATAATGGGATATAGGTGAAAGTAGGTGGATAATGTGGCAATACAAAAAAAAGAAGTGATTCGTTTACTTGAGACGATTGCTACCTATATGGAATTAAAAGGTGAAAATACATTTAAAGTGTCTGCTTTTAGGAAAGCAGCAAATAGCCTTGAAATAAATGAGCAGGATTTATCACAAATCGATGATTTTACGACCATTTCAGGTATTGGCAAGGGGACAGCTGCTGTTATTACAGAATTTATCCAAGAGGGTCAATCCTCTGTACTAAAAGAGCTTCAGGAAGAGGTACCAAAGGGATTAATTCCCCTTCTACAACTGCCTGGCCTTGGTGGGAAAAAGATTGCCAAGCTATACAAAGAACTATCGATAACGAATGTACACGAGTTAAAGCAGGCATGCGTGGACAAAAAGGTGAGAGAACTTGCCGGTTTTGGAGGGAAGACAGAGGAGAAAATTCTTCAATCAATCAATGAATTTGGTTCCAAACCAGATCGACTACCTCTTGCCTATATGTTACCAGTTGCACGGAAGATTGAACTTGCTCTTTCCGAAATGAATGGAGTGATTCGCTTTTCAAGAGCAGGTAGTATAAGAAGAATGAAGGAAACGATCAAGGATTTAGACTTTATTATCTCAACGGCTGATCCTCAATTGGTGAAGGAGCAGCTGCTCTCCATGGAGCAAATAAAAGAAATTATCTCAAAAGGAGATACAAAGGTTTCTATAATCCTGGAATTGGATTTTGACGTTTCGATTGATTTTCGCCTTGTAAAGGATGAGGAATTTACCACGACTTTACACCATTTCACTGGCTCAAAGGACCATAATGTAAGAATGCGTCAATTAGCGAAGGAACGTGGTGAAAAAATAAGCGAATATGGTGTGGAACATATCGAAACAGGGGAAATTGTAACGTTTCATAGTGAAGAGGAGTTTTTTGCTCACTTTGGTTTGCCTTTTATTCCACCTGAAATGCGTGAGGATGGCACTGAAGTGGAACATTATACAGAAGAGCTTGAGATTGTTGCTCTTGACCATATAAAAGGTGATCTACACATGCACTCGACATGGAGCGATGGTTCGCATTCCATTGAGCAAATGGTAGAAGCTTGTCGTGCAAAAGGGTATGAATATATAGCGATTACTGACCACTCACAATATTTAAAAGTGGCAAATGGACTAACGGTCGAGCGCTTGGGGAAACAACGTCAAGAAATTGATGAATTGAATCGTAAATATGATGATATTACGGTTTTAGCAGGTATTGAAATGGATATTTTACCTGACGGCTCCCTTGACTATGAAGATGAAGTTCTAGAACAAATGGATTTTGTCATTGCATCTATTCATTCCTCTTTTTCACAGCCACAGGATAAGATTATGGAACGTCTTAAAACAGCTTTGAAAAATAAACATGTACATATGATTGCACATCCGACGGGGAGAAAGATTGGAAAGCGTGACGGTTATTCAGTAGATATCGAGCAATTGATTGAACTAGCAAAAGAAACAAATACTTGGTTAGAATTGAATGCGAATCCAAATCGACTTGACCTTTCTTCAGAGCACGTACGTATGGCCCAAGAAGCAGGTGTAAAACTTGTAATTAATACTGATGCTCATATGGTTGAAACATTAGCTCATATGGACACGGGTATCTCTGCAGCGAAAAAAGGATGGGTTCAAAAACAATCAGTTATCAATTCTTTGGCTAAGGAAGAATTTCTTGAACTATTAAAAAGGCGAAAAGAAGACAGAAGATAGACCTTATTTTGAAATGGGAGGCACACTCCATGCAAGAAAGAGTTTTAAAGGTATTGGAATTTACAAAAGTGAAAGAGCAGTTAATTGAACATGCTTCTTCAAGCTTAGGAAAAGACAAAGTAAAGGCACTTGTTCCTTCGACTGATTTCGAGGAGGTGGTGCGTAGCCAGGAAGAAACGGACGAAGCAGCAAAGGTTCTTCGATTAAAAGGCAATGTTCCTCTCACAGGAATTTATGATATCAGAATGCAAATAAGACGTTCCGTCATAGGTGGGGTGCTAAGTCCACTTGAACTTGTACAAGTAGCTAGTACGATTCATGCGAGCCGGATGATGCGTCGCTTTATAGAAGATATGGTAGAACAAGGAATAGAGATTCCTATTTTAAATGAATATGCAAGTAACATTATTGTGCTTGCTGAACTAGAAGAGCCCATTCGAATGGCAATCGATGAGAGTGGAGAAGTACTTGATACCGCTAGTGAAACATTACGCTCTCTTAGAAGTCAGCTCCGAACAAAAGAAGCAAGGGTTCGCGAAAAACTTGAATCAATGATCCGGTCTTCCAATGCGACTAAAATGCTTTCAGACGCAATTATCACGATTCGAAATGACCGGTTTGTTATTCCTGTTAAACAAGAATATCGTGGACATTATGGAGGAATTATTCACGATCAAAGTTCCTCAGGTCAAACCCTGTTCATCGAACCGCAAACAATCGTGCAGTTAAACAACGATGTGCAAGCGATTCGTGTCAAGGAGAAGCAGGAAATAGAACGTATTTTGGTTGAATTATCCGGAAAAGTTGGAATGTTTGAGAGCGAGTTAAGTACAATTGTTGGGGTATTAACAGACCTAGACTTTATGTTTGCGAAGGCAAGGTATAGTAAAAGAATAAAGGGTTCTAAACCGAAAATGAATAACGAAGGAATCATCTCCTTGTTTAAAGCAAGACATCCCTTGATTGCCATGGATGAAGTGGTTCCCAATGATATTTTACTCGGCAAGACTTATTCCACAATCGTAATAACTGGACCTAATACAGGAGGAAAGACGGTTACACTAAAGACCGTCGGTTTATGTACATTAATGGCTCAGGCTGGGTTACAAATACCTGCCCTTGATGGGTCAGAAATGGCTGTCTTTGGTCAAGTGTTTGCCGATATTGGTGATGAACAGTCGATTGAGCAAAGTCTAAGTACTTTTTCTTCTCATATGGTAAATATCGTTGACATATTAAATGATGTAAGCTTTGATAGTCTTGTTCTATTTGACGAGCTAGGTGCAGGTACAGACCCACAGGAAGGAGCTGCGCTTGCTATTTCCATATTAGACTCTGTCTATAAAACAGGGGCAAGAGTAGTTGCCACAACCCATTATCCGGAATTAAAGGCATATGGCTATAACCGGGAAGGGGTAATAAACGCAAGTGTTGAGTTTGATGTTGAAACATTAAGTCCAACGTATAAGCTTCTAATTGGGGTTCCAGGTCGAAGCAATGCGTTTGAAATTTCCAAACGCCTTGGGTTAAAGGAAAAAGTCATTGATATGGCACGATCACATGTTAGCTCGGAGAGTAACGAAGTCGATCAAATGATTGCAGCGCTTGAGGCAAGTAAAAAACAAGCCGAAAATGAGTTAGAAGAGGCACATGACACATTAAGGCAGGCTGAAAAGCTTCATAAGGATCTTCAAGAAGAGATTGTCTCCTATTATAAAGAAAAAGACATATTACGTGAAAAAGCCGAGCGTGAGGCGCAAGCAATTATTGAAAAGGCGAAACAAGAAGCGGAAGAAGTCATTCGAGAGCTCCGTCGAATGCGAATCGAGAAAAAAGCTGATATCAAAGAACATGAATTAATTGATGCCAAAAAGAGACTAAATGAAGCAGTACCTGTTTCGGAAAAATCATTGAATAATGAGGCACGAAAACAGAAACATAAATTCCATGTTGGTGATGAAGTAAAGGTATTAACATTTGACCAAAAGGGACATTTAGTTGAAAAGGTATCTGAAAATGAGTGGCAGGTTCAAATAGGTATTCTAAAAATGAAGGTCCAAGAAAAGGATTTGGAGTTTATCCAATCGGAAAAACCTAAGGTACAAAAGCATGTGACAACGATACAGGGAAGAGATTCAAACGTTTCCATAGAGCTAGATCTCAGAGGGGAACGCTATGAGGATGCTCTGTTTAGAGTAGAAAAATACATCGATGATGCTTTATTATCTAATTATCCAAGAGTGTCGATCATTCATGGAAAAGGCACTGGAGCATTAAGGCAGGGTGTACAAGAGTACTTGAAAAATCATCGGTCTGTGAAAAAGATTCGCTTTGGTGAGGCTGGAGAAGGCGGTTCTGGTGTAACAATCGTTGAGTTCAAGTAAGTAGGAGGAAGAGGAAGTTGAACGGTTTCTGGGAGAATGAATATGTTCATATAGCCGCATATTGCAGTGTTGTTATTTTATGTATGATCGTATTTCTTGCCATTTTTGAACTTGTTACGAAATACCGAAATTGGGAAGAAATTCAAAATGGAAATGTAGCCGTTGCAATGGCGACTGGTGGGAAAATTTTTGGAATCGCCAATATTTTTAGACATTCGATTGAGCAGCATGACTCACTCATAACCATGATTGGATGGGGAGTATTTGGTTTCTTTTTACTACTGGTAGCTTATTTTATTTTTGAGTTTTTAACACCAAAATTTAAAATTGATGAAGAAATTCAGAATGACAACCGAGCTGTGGGGTTAATTTCAATGGTTATATCAGTTGGATTATCGTATGTAATTGGGGCAGGCATATCTTAAAGGAGTACGTAAATGGAAAAGCTAGCAAAAATACTTCTAATCCTTTGTGGAATCTTTGTGTTTATAGGAATTTTTTATTTAGTCTTTTAAAATCGCCTTTTACAGGCGATTTTTTTGTAGTAGGACAACTTTTTACTTCCATACACATATAGGGGGAGAATTTAAATTGTCACATATTATTCACTATATTATAATTAAGATGAGTAATCAGAAATTTCTATACAATTTCTTTGTAGGAGGGATGGAGAATGAGTGAACATAGGCCGTGGCTCGCTAATTACCCAGAGGAAATACCGGCTACCTTAACGTATAAGTCAGAACCTGTTCAAACCTATTTGACGAACGCAGCAAAGGAGTTTCCGAATAAATCGGCTATTCATTTTATGGGCAAGGAAATGAGCTATGAAACATTACATGAACATGCCTGCAAGTTAGCTTCTTATTTACAAAAGCTCGGGTTAGAAAAAGGTGATCGAGTCGCAATGATGCTTCCAAATTGCCCTCAAGCTGTTGTTTCGTACTACGGAATTTTATTAGCCGGAGGAGTTGTGGTTCCGACCAACCCGTTGTACACAGAAAGAGAAATTGAATATCAAATGAAGGATTCTGGTGCAAAAGCCATTATCACACTAGATATTTTATTTCCGCGTGTCAGCAAAGTATTCACACAAACCAATTTGGAACATATAATTGTAACCGCTATCAAGGATTATCTACCCTTCCCAAAAAATCTCATTTATCCATTTATCCAAAAGAAACAATATGGAATTACCGTGTCTGTTAAGCATGAAGGATGTCATCACTTATTAACAGAAATTATTAAGCAGTCAAATAAAGAGATAAAAAGCTTCTCAGTCGATTTTGAAGAGGATCTTGCTATTATTCAATACACCGGTGGAACGACCGGAGCTCCTAAGGGGGTCATGCTTACCCATAGGAACCTTGTTTCGAATGCAGCGATGAGTAACGCCTGGTTATATAAATGTAAACGAGGGGAAGAAATCATTTTAGCCATTATTCCATTTTTCCACGTATATGGCATGACTGCTGTCATGATTCTTTCCGTAATGCAAGGACAAAAGATGGTATTGCTTCCGAAGTTTGATCCAGAACAAACATTAAAGACGATAGAGAAACAACGGCCAACTTTATTTCCAGGAGCTCCAACCATCTATATCGGTTTGTTAAATCACCCAGACCTTTCTAAATATGATCTTTCTTCCATCGATTCGTGTATCTCAGGCTCCGCGCCTCTTCCAGTGGAGGTACAGGAGAAATTTGAGGAAATAACTGGAGGGAAGTTAGTGGAAGGCTATGGGCTGACAGAATCCTCTCCAGTAACTCATTCAAATTTTTTATGGGATCGTCCAAGAATAAAAGGAAGTATTGGGGTGCCTTGGCCAGATACAGATGCGGTGATATTATCCTTTGAAACCGGAGAGCCATTACCACCTGGTGAAATTGGTGAGATTGCTGTAAAGGGACCACAAGTCATGAAGGGATACTGGAACAAGCCTGAAGAAACCGACCAGGTGTTAAGAGATGGCTGGCTTCTTACGGGGGATTTAGGGTATATGAATGAAGAAGGCTATTTCTTCGTTGTTGACCGTAAAAAGGATATGATTATCGCTGGCGGATTTAATATTTATCCAAGAGAAATTGAAGAAGTCATGTATGAGCATCCTAGTGTGCAAGAGGTTGTTGTTGCTGGAGTTCCCGACCCATATCGAGGGGAGACGGTAAAGGCATATATTGTGTTGAAGGAAAGTGCTACTACTACGGAAGAAGAGTTGAATTCTTTTGCGAGAAAACATCTTGCCTCCTATAAGGTTCCTAGAATGTATGAATTTCGATCAGAACTTCCAAAAACAGCAGTGGGGAAAATTTTGAGGAGAGCATTAGTTGAAGAAGAAAAAATGAAAAGAGATGACAATCAACAGAAACAGGCTTAACTCTTCATAGCCGATTCGTCGGCTGTTTATTTTTGCGAAAGCAGGCTTGTACAGCCCATGTAGTTATGGCATGATAGTAGTGTAAATAATACGTGAAATTCTTGACAGAATGTCGTGTACCAACTATTATAAATTTATGAATGATGATTCATTCATAAACGCAATGACCTTCTTGAAAGGAGGGGAATGATTTTGAAGAAAGACAAACCAAAGTATCGACAGATTATTGATGCGGCTGTCATTGTGATAGCAGAAAATGGGTATCACCAAGCTCAAGTTTCTAAAATTGCAAAACAAGCAGGCGTTGCTGATGGCACCATCTATTTGTATTTTAAAAACAAAGAAGATATCCTCATTTCTCTTTTCCAAGAAAAAATGGGGGCTTTTATAGAAAAGATTGAGGAGAAGATAGAGGGAAAGAAAAGCGCAGCAGAGAAATTATTACTTATGATTGAAATGCATTTTCAAATGTTATCAAAGGATCGTCATTTAGCTATCGTCACACAGCTAGAATTGCGACAATCAAATAAAGACCTTCGCTTAAAAATTAATGAAGTATTAAAAGGTTATTTACATGTTGTTGACAATATACTTATTGAGGGAAGAGATTCAGGTGAATTTTCACAAGATCTCGATATTCGCCTGGCAAGGCAGATGATCTTTGGAACAATGGATGAAACAGTTACAACTTGGGTCATGAATGAGCAAAAATATGATTTAACAGCACTTGCAGAACCGGTCCAGAAACTTTTAATTAATGGGTGTGGAAAGAGATAATCTTTATTATACGAATGAGGGGGAGAACTTATGGGCTTTTTGCATTGGTCTCATGAAGAGTTCATTGCAACAATTAAAATTGAACGTCCTCCAGCAAATGCGTTATCATCTCAGGTGTTAAAAGAACTATCGGATATTCTTGATGAAATCGAATTTCATCAAGATATCCGAGTCATCGTGTTGCGTGGTGAGGGAAGATTTTTCTCAGCAGGGGCAGATATTAAAGAGTTTACAACCATTTCAACAGGAGAGGATTTTGGCAGTCTTTCCACTCTTGGTCAAGATTTGTTTGAACGAATGGAGCGTTACCCAAAACCAATTATTGCTGTGATCCATGGGGCCGCTTTAGGCGGGGGACTTGAGCTGGCGATGGCCTGTCACTTCCGATTAGTTACAGAGAATGCAAAGCTGGGCTTACCGGAGCTTCAACTCGGATTAGTACCTGGTTTTGCGGGATCGCAACGATTACCAAAATACGTTGGAACAGCTAAAGCAGCAGAAATGTTATTTACAAGTGATCCTATCACGGGAGTGGAAGCGGTTCAATGCGGGCTAGCCAATCATGCCTTCATTGAGGAAGAGCTGCTAGAGAAATCCTATAAAATCGCAAAAAAGATTGCTAAGAAAAGTCCTATAGCACTTAGCGCAGCGATTGAACTCCTTAATTATGGAAAAACAAATGAGTTTTATTCAGGGGTTAAAAAAGAAGTTGAGCTATTTGAAAAAGTATTTCTGTCTAAAGACGGACAGGAAGGAATATCGGCGTTTCTCGAAAAAAGAGAGCCAAAGTTTACAGGGGAATGACGAAAACTCACAGCAGTTGCTAAGTGGGTTTCCTTTTTCAGATAAATTTTCTTAATCTTTAGAACCAAATAAATGTTTAGATATATAGGAGGGGAACTTATGAATATCTATGTATTGTTAAAGAGAACGTTTGATACGGAAGAGAAAATAACGATTGCTGGCGGAAAAATTAATGAGGACGGTGCTGAATTTATCATCAACCCGTATGATGAATATGCAGTTGAAGAAGCAATTCAAGTTCGTGATGCACATGGTGGTGAAGTAACAGTTATATCTGTCGGTAGTGAAGAATCTGAGAAACAGCTTCGCACAGCTTTAGCAATGGGAGCAGATAAAGCGGTACTAGTAAATATTGAAGATGATGTTGAAGCTTCTGACCAGTATACAACAGCCAAAATCATTGCCCAATACTTAAAAGATCAAGAAGTTGATTTAATTATCGCTGGAAATGTAGCTATTGATGGTGGTTCAGGTCAGGTCGGCCCGCGTGTAGCAGAATTACTTGAAATCCCTTATGTAACGACCATTACTAAGCTAGAGATACAGGGGACAAAAGCAACGGTTGTTCGCGATGTTGAAGGTGATTCAGAAGTCATTGAGACCTGTCTGCCACTACTAGTAACGGCACAACAAGGATTAAATGAACCAAGATATCCTTCTTTACCTGGAATCATGAAGGCAAAGAAAAAACCGTTAGAACAGTTAGAATTAGACGATCTTGACCTAGAGGAAGACGATGTTGAGGCTAAGACGAGGACAATTGAAATTTACCTACCACCTAAAAAAGAAGCTGGTAAGGTGTTAGCAGGTGACTTGAACGATCAAGTAAAAGAGCTTGTAACACTTCTTCATACAGAAGCAAAGGTAGTGTAATCATTCTTTTCATACGAGCGGAAATAAATTTTGCAGGAGGGGAACTTGATGGCTAGAAAAGTGTTAGTTTTAGGGGAAGTTAGAGACGGAGCATTACGTAATGTGTCTTTTGAAGCATTGTCTGCGGGGAAGACAATTGCTGAAGGTGGAGAAGTAGTTGGTGTTTTAGTTGGTGAAAATGTAAGCGCTTTAGGACAGGAATTAATACAGCATGGAGCTAGCCGTGTGGTGGTGATTGAACATGCCGAGCTTGCTCAATATACATCTGATGGTTATTCACAGGCATTATTGGCTGTGATTGAAGAAGAAAAGCCAGAGGGACTTGTGTTTGGACACACGGCACTAGGGAAGGATCTTTCTCCCAGAATTGCCGGGAAATTGAATTCTGGATTAATCTCCGATGCAACAGCTATTGAAGTAGCTGGTGGAAATGTTGTATTTACTAGACCAATCTATTCTGGTAAAGCTTTTGAAAAGAAGATAGTGACGGATGGAATTATTTTTGCGACAATCCGACCGAATAACATTCCTGCACTTCAAAAGGATGAATCACTTTCAGGGGAAGTCAATTCTTTAACTGTCGACATAAAAGATCTACGTACAATTATTAAAGAGGTTGTACGAAAAGCTAGTGAGGGTGTAGACCTATCTGAAGCAAAGGTTGTTATTGCCGGTGGGCGTGGTGTGAAGAGTGAAGAAGGCTTTGAGCCTTTAAAAGAACTTGCTACCGTACTTGGAGGAGCAGTAGGAGCTTCAAGGGGTGCATGTGATGCGGAGTACTGTGATTATTCCTTACAAATAGGTCAAACAGGAAAAGTTGTGACACCGGACCTTTATATTGCTTGTGGAATTTCTGGAGCTATTCAGCATTTAGCTGGAATGTCTAACTCAAAGGTCATTGTGGCTATAAATAAAGACCCAGAAGCAAATATTTTTAAAGTGGCTGACTATGGAATTGTCGGAGATTTGTTTGAAGTGGTTCCACTATTAACAGAGGAATTTAAAAAATTGAAAATCAATGCGTAACGGGCAAAGAGCGGTTTAAAAGAACCGCTCTTTCCGTTTTCATGCTGTCTCAACGAGAGAATATCGTTTCATAAAATGGGCAAATTACATAAGAAAACAACAGCGAGACATATTATTAGCATCGACTGAAAAACGGTGATATACTGACGTTAGTATTTTACTACTAAAAGCAATCGAGACATAATTCTCGAAGCAATACTTAAGGAGGCATGAAAATGGCTATTTCAAATGCTACAGATCAAAACTTTTCAACAGAAACTGGTACAGGCCTAGTACTTGCAGATTTTTGGGCTCCATGGTGTGGTCCATGTAAGATGATTGCTCCAGTTCTTCAAGAGCTTGATTCAGAAATGGGAGACAAAGTTAAAATCGTTAAAATCGATGTTGACGAAAACCAAGAAACTGCAGCAAAGTTTGGAGTTATGAGCATTCCAACACTTCTTATCATGAAAGATGGAGAAGTAATTGATAAAGTTGTCGGCTTCCAACCGAAAGAAGCTTTAGAAGAGCGCTTAAACTCTCATCTATAAAATGCGTAAACCACTCGTTTCTGAGTGGTTTTTTCTTTTCCAGTTGGCTCCTACTATATATCCCCTCAAAAAAACTTTATAATACAATCAGAGTGTTTTGTAGTTGGAGGTGTACCTTTTGAATGAGATGATAAAAAATAAACTTGCCTTATTAACTGATCAACCTGGATGTTATTTGATGAAGGATCGGCAAGGGACAATTATATATGTTGGTAAAGCGAAAGTATTAAAAAATCGTGTCAGGTCGTACTTTACTGGGTCTCACGATGGAAAAACGCAAAGGCTTGTTTCTGAAATAGAGGATTTCGAATATATCGTTACATCGTCCAATATTGAAGCACTAATTTTAGAGTTAAATTTAATAAAGAAACATGATCCTAAGTACAATGTGATGTTAAAGGACGATAAAACGTATCCTTTTATTAAGTTAACTGCAGAAAGGCATCCACGCCTGATTACAACCCGTAAGGTGAAAAAGGACAAAGGGAAATATTTTGGTCCGTACCCGAATGTGTCTGCTGCGAACGAAACCAAAAAGCTTTTGGATCGAATTTATCCTTTAAGAAAATGCTCAACATTGCCTGATAGAGTATGCTTATATTATCATCTTGGCCAATGTCTGGCTCCTTGTGTGAAGGAAGTAAAAGAATCGACCTACAAAGAACTTGTAGAAGAAATTACAAAGTTTTTAAATGGTGGTTACAAGGACATTAAAAAAGACCTTACACTTAAGATGCAAGCTGCTGCAGAAGAGCTTGATTTCGAAAGAGCAAAGGATTTCCGTGATAAAATAGCCCATATAGAAGCAACGATGGAAAAACAAAAAATGACAACAACAGATTTTACTGACCGAGATGTGTTCGGCTATTCGGTTGATAAAGGGTGGATGTGTGTTCAAGTATTTTTTGTTCGCCAAGGCAAGCTCATTGAGAGAGACATTTCCATGTTGCCTATTTACGGAGAAGCGGAAGAAGAGTTTTTAACGTTCTTAGGTCAATTTTACGATCAATCCAGTCATTTTAAACCAAAAGAGATTTTGTTACGTGATGAAGTAGACCTAGAATTGGCGGAACAACTCCTACAAACAAAGGTTTTGCAGCCTAAACGTGGACAGAAAAAGGACCTAGTAGAGTTAGCTACAAAAAATGCAAGCATTGCTTTAAAAGAAAAATTCTCACTCGTGGAGCGAGATGAAGAGAGAACGATAAAAGCAGTCGAGCAACTAGGAGAGCAGCTGGGAATCTATACCCCACACCGAATTGAAGCATTTGATAATTCAAATATCCAAGGAACAGACCCAGTATCGGCAATGGTTGTATTTATTGACGGAAAGCCAGCAAAAAGAGAGTATCGGAAATACAAGATTAAGTCTGTTAAGGGTCCTGATGATTATGAATCGATGAGGGAAGTCACAAGACGACGATATTCTCGTGTGCTTAAAGAAAATCTTCCACTTCCAGATCTGATTATGATAGACGGTGGAAAGGGCCATGTAGAAGCGGTAAGAGATATTTTGGAAAATGAACTTGGTCTAGACATTCCGATAACTGGACTAGTGAAAGATGATAAACATAGAACCTCACAGCTATTGTATGGGAAGCCATTAGCGGTCGTTCCGCTTGAACGGAATAGCCAGGAATTTTATTTGCTTCAAAGAATTCAAGACGAAGTACATCGATTTGCCATCACGTTTCACAGGCAACTTCGAGGAAAAACCGTGTTTCAGTCGATTTTGGATGACGTTCCGGGAATCGGTGAGAAAAGGAAGAAACAATTATTAAAAGCCTTTGGGTCGGTAAAAAAAATGAAGGAAGCAAACAAAGAGGACTTTTTATCTATTGGACTTCCACAAAATACAGTAGATCTGTTAATGAGAAAATTACAAGAATAGCATTGTCGTCACCAGAAGGCTGTGCTATAATTAGGAAAATTTTATATTAATCACTTAATTGTTAAGTGAAGGTAGAGGTGCGAGCACCAATAGTACCAGCTTTGAGAATGCTGAGATTCAATGAGAAGCTGAGAAAGGGGATGTTCGCCGAAGTGGATAGGTCTCTGAATTGCCATATCTGCTGGTCCTGTGTTGAATAAATACTGGATTGTCAAGACTGTATGTCTTGGAGAGCTATCTCACTGTGTATAAGTCCGTATTTATGTACGTTCATTCACGCAGCCATGAGATATCTCTCATGGCTTTTTTGTATTTTCAAAAATAGCCCATGAAAGAGATGAAAAGAAAGTAGGGGGAAATATGGGATTAGTTGTCCAAAAGTTTGGTGGTACTTCGGTAGGAAATGTAGATCGTATTAAGCATGTGGCCGATCGAGTAATTGAAGAAAAGATGCGTGGGAACGACGTAGTGGTCGTTGTGTCTGCGATGGGGAAAACAACAGACGAATTAGTGGGTCTAGCAAATCAAATCTCAAGTCGTCCAAATAAACGTGAAATGGATATGCTTCTTACGACAGGTGAGCAAGTGACCATCGCATTATTATCGATGGTGTTAATAGAAAAAGGCTATGAAGCAATATCCTTCACTGGTTGGCAAGCAGGAATTGAAACGGAGGCAGTTCATGGAAATGCCAGGATTCTACACATTAATACAACTAAAATCCAAACTGAGATACATAAAGGGAAAATAGTTGTCGTAGCCGGCTTTCAAGGAATTGCGATTGATGGAGCGGTGTCAACTCTTGGTAGAGGTGGATCCGATACAACAGCAGTGGCATTAGCAGCCGCACTGAAAGCTGATAAATGTGATATTTATACCGATGTAACAGGTGTATTTACAACAGATCCACGTTATGTGAAAGAGGCAAGAAAGCTTAAGGCTGTTTCTTACGATGAAATGTTAGAGTTAGCTAACTTAGGTGCGGGAGTGTTGCATCCAAGGGCCGTTGAATATGCAAAAAATTACGCAGTCCCACTTGAAGTACGGTCAAGTATGGAGCGAGAAAATGGAACGATAATTGAGGAGGAAGTATCAATGGAACAAAGCTTAGTTGTACGTGGGGTTGCCTTTGAAGATGAAATTACGAGAGTGAGTGTTTTAGGCCTACCAAATGGATTGACGAATCTGTCCACGATTTTCACCATCTTAGCAAAAAATCATTTGAACGTTGATATTATTATTCAAAGTATGACGAATGAATCAACGACAAATTTATCTTTTTCTATTAAAAGCACAGATTTGGAAGAAACCATGGCTGTTCTACAGGCTAATAAAGATTCCTTGAAATATGAAGGTATTGAAGCAGAGCCAAACCTTGCAAAAGTGTCGATTGTAGGTTCAGGGATGATTTCTAATCCTGGGGTTGCAGCAGAAATGTTTGAAGTGCTAGCCGCAGGGGGGATTCAGGTAAAGATGGTGAGTACCTCTGAAATTAAGGTTTCTACAGTAATAGAGGAAGCACAAATGCTGAAAGCAGTTGAAGCGCTTCACGAAGCATTTGAGTTGTCTGGAAAATCTGTTAAGGCATAAAACAATGACTTGAAGAAAAAAGATAAAACTAAAAAGCTTTCATAAAAAATATGAAAGCTTTTTACGTACTATTCAATAGAATCCTTTCTATCCCAACGTACAGTGAAGGAAACCTTAGCGAGCTTTTTCTTCGGGTGTTCATACGTTTCAGTAATTACTTGTTTTTGTTCTTCCATTTGTTGAGCCAAGAATCCTGCTTCCAATTGGAAGTGACAGTCTGGATACTCTTTAAAGCGATCTTTGATTAAATCACTCGATAATTCAAACTCAAGCTCATTCTTTTTTTCAGATTTAATTTGTAGTGTGCCCCAACCTGCCTGTTGGAAAAAAGTAATAATATCTTCGACCGACTGCAAAGGGTACTTTCTGGCTAAAGCCTTACCTGCCCAGTATAAAATAGAAGCTGTTTCTCTTCCAAGAATGTCTGGAAGAAGCACTTCTCTTAGTAATTCATATCCAAAGGCTGGAACAAGTGCAGGATCTGTGGCCGAAATAGGTTGTTCTAATTTCAATTCACTCAAAACATGTCCCCCACTTTCTATTATTCTATTATATACATTTTCCGGGGAAATACGCATGAAAACAAAAAAAACTGATTTAAAAAATTTTTACATTAATTGTTATATCAATATAAAAGAAAGCGCAGTAAAATGTTTATACATAAGCATCAAGAGTAATATCAATATATTAAAAATATTTTGTATATATAGAGCATTTTATGTATCCGTTTTCTTGACGCTCTTTCATGTTGGGAGTAAAATGAACATGTCACATAATTGTAAAAATTATTGTAAAAAAAACGGATATTATTTTAGTGATTCCGTTTAATTTTTAAGGGGGGTAAAGTTCATGGCAGGAAACCGAGAGTTTTTTTATCGAAGATTACACTCGCTGCTTGGAGTCATTCCAGTTGGTCTATTTCTTGTGCAGCACCTTGTAGTCAATCATTTTGCAACTGGGGGGGAAGAATCATTTAACAAAGCGTCTCATTTTATGGAGAGTTTGCCGTTTCGATATGTATTAGAAACGTTCGTGATTTTTTTACCTTTATTATTCCATGCAATTTACGGGCTTTATATTGCGTTTACAGCAAAAAATAATACGAGTAATTATGGGTTTTTCCGCAATTGGATGTTCATGCTTCAGCGTATATCCGGAGTAGTAACACTAGTATTCGTAACATGGCATGTGTGGGAAACAAGAATTGCAGCAGCATTTGGTGCAGAGGTTAACTTCAATATGATGGAAAGCATTCTTTCGAATCCATTTATGCTCTGGTTCTATATCATCGGTGTAATTTCAACCACCTTCCACTTTGCAAATGGACTATGGTCTTTCTTTGTAAGTTGGGGAATTACTGTTACACCACGTTCTCAACTTATTTCTACTTATGTTACATTAGGGGTTTTTATCGCCCTATCCATAGTTGGTGTGCGCGCTATTATTGCATTCATTTAATTTAATAGGTTCTAATTTTTATAGAAACGAACGGGATATACTTTGATATTAGTTAGGGAGTGACTCACGATGGGTAAAGGAAAGGTGATCGTAGTCGGCGGCGGTCTAGCTGGCTTAATGGCAACAATTAAAGTTGCGGAAGCAGGAAGTCCGGTCGAATTATTTTCATTAGTTCCAGTAAAACGTTCGCACTCTGTTTGTGCCCAAGGTGGTATTAACGGAGCGGTAAATACAAAAGGTGAAGGTGACTCTCCATGGGAGCACTTTGATGATACAGTATACGGCGGTGACTTTTTAGCGAATCAACCACCAGTTAAAGCGATGACAGAAGCTGCACCAGGAATTATTCATTTGCTTGATCGTATGGGCGTTATGTTCAACCGTACACCAGAAGGGCTTTTGGACTTCCGTCGTTTTGGTGGAACACAGCATCACCGTACCGCTTTTGCTGGTGCGACAACAGGGCAACAACTTTTATATGCACTAGATGAGCAAGTACGTCGCCACGAAGTAGCTGGTTTAGTTACTAAATATGAGGGATGGGAATTTCTCGGGTCTGTTATTGATGATGAAGGGGTTTGCCGAGGGATTGTTGCTCAGAATCTCACATCAATGGAGATTAAGTCATTTGCAGCAGACGCTGTAATTTTGGCTACGGGTGGTCCTGGGATTATCTTTGGTAAGTCAACAAACTCAGTAATTAACACGGGCTCAGCAGCGTCCATTGCATACCAACAAGGTGTGTACTATGCAAATGGAGAGTTCATTCAAATTCATCCAACTGCGATTCCTGGGGACGATAAATTGAGACTTATGAGTGAATCCGCTCGTGGGGAAGGTGGACGAGTTTGGACGTACAAGGATGGAAAGCCATGGTATTTCTTAGAAGAGAAGTATCCAGCTTACGGAAATCTTGTCCCACGTGATATCGCCACTCGTGAAATCTTTCACGTCTGTGTTGACTTGAAGCTTGGTATTAATGGGGAAAACATGGTTTATCTGGATCTTTCTCACAAAGATCCAAAGGAACTAGACATTAAGCTCGGTGGTATTATCGAAATCTATGAAAAATTTATGGGTGACGACCCACGAAAAGTTCCTATGAAGATCTTCCCTGCTGTCCACTATTCAATGGGTGGTCTTTGGGTAGATTATGATCAAATGACAAATATTCCTGGGTTATTTGCTGCTGGAGAGTGTGATTATTCTCAACATGGAGCAAATCGCCTCGGTGCGAACTCCCTATTATCAGCTATTTATGGAGGAATGGTAGCTGGTCCGAAGGCGTTAGATTATATTAGCGGGTTAAGCAAAAACGTTGATTCTATTTCTTCTTCCGTCTTTGATCGTTATGTAAAAGAAGAAGAACAAAAGTGGAATAAGATCATGACATTAGATGGTAATGAAAATGCTTATGTTCTTCATAAAGAGCTTGGTGAGTGGATGACAGACAATGTAACAGTTGTTCGCCACAACGATAAACTATTAAAAACAGACGAAAAAATCGTAGAGCTACTAGAGCGCTATGAAAAAATTAATATTAACGATACAGCTAAGTGGAGCAACCAAGGAGCAATCTTTACACGTCAGCTTCAAAATATGCTTCAGCTAGCAAGAGTCATTACAATTGGTGCATACAACCGTAACGAAAGCCGCGGTGCCCACTATAAACCGGAATTCCCAGAGCGTAACGATGAGGAGTTTTTAAAGACAACAATGGCTCGATTCGTGGATGCGAAATCAGCACCACACTTCCATTATGAAGAGGTTGACACTGGGTTAATTGCTCCACGAAAGAGAGACTACTCTAAGAAGAAAGGGGATAACTAAACATGTCTGAAAAAAGAACAGTCGTTTTTAAAATTACAAGACAGGATAGTCCTGACACGGCCCCTTACGAAGAAGAATTTGAGTTAGACTATCGTCCAAATATGAATGTAATTTCCGCATTAATGGAAATTCGTAGAAACCCAGTAAATAAGCAAGGGAAACATACTACTCCAATCACTTGGGATATGAACTGTTTAGAGGAAGTTTGTGGTGCATGTTCAATGGTGATTAATGGAAAGCCTAGACAATCATGTACAGCACTAATCGATCAGTTAGAACAACCGATTCGTTTAGAGCCAATGAGAACTTTCCCTGTTGTTCGTGACCTTCAGGTTGACCGCAGTCGTATGTTTGACTCTTTAAAGAAAGTGAAAGCTTGGATTCCGATTGATGGCACTTATGATCTTGGACCTGGTCCGCGTATGCCAGAAAGAAAACGTCAATGGGCATATGAGCTATCCAAATGTATGACATGTGGTGTTTGCTTAGAGGCTTGTCCGAATGTAAACAGTAAATCAAACTTCATCGGTCCTGCTCCACTTTCGCAAGTTCGATTATTTAATGCTCATCCTACAGGTGAGATGAATAAAGCAGAGCGTTTGGATGCAATCATGGGTGATGGTGGACTCGCGAATTGTGGAAATTCACAAAACTGTGTCCAGTCTTGTCCAAAGGGCATTCCTTTAACAACATCTATTGCTGCATTAAATAGAGATACTACGTTCCAAGCATTTAAAAACTTCTTTGGAAGCGATCAAGTATAAGAAGAGTTATCTTTAGCCCCTTTGTATGTCAAAGGGGTTTTTCATTTGTCAAAAGAGAGGGCCCCTTGTATAATTAAAGAATGAACATTCATTCATTTTTTGATTATATAAGGGGGATTATATGAAAAAGGTGAGCTATATCCACGATTTTGCTACTTGGGAACAAGGTTTCTCCTATTCTAACAAAATAAAAGTTCGCTTTTCAGAGACTGATATGTTTGGACATATGAACAATACGGTTCCATTTGCATATTTTGAAGAATCGCGAATTGAATTTTTTAAACATATTGGTCTTATGCAGGATTGGGTGCAAAAAGAAAGTGCAACGATCCCAATTGTTGCTGATCTACAGTGTGATTTTCTTAATCAGGTTTTTTTTGACGATATTCTTGATATTTTTGTGAAAATCGAATCGGTTGGAAACACATCTATTGACCTTCATTACTTAGGGAAAAAACAAAACGGGGATGTATGTTTTGTAGGTAGAGGAACGATGGTGCAAATGTGTAAGCATACTGGAAAGGGAGTTCCTTGGACTGAAGAAACGAGGGATCGATTTAGACAATCGAACAAAATTCTATCATAGTATTTTCTTAAAAATAAAAATGCTTTCTTTCAAGAATTATAGTCACTACAACCACCTGATGCACATAAGATATGGTGACTAAATATATACCCATCCCGCTGTTCATAGCTGGCGAAGGCAAGGAGGGTTACAATACTTGAAAGAGAATGAATATACTCATAAGCCGTTACTCACCAAACGTGAAAGAGAAGTGTTCGAACTGTTGGTACAAGACAAAACAACAAAAGAGATCGCGGGAGAACTTTTCATAAGTGAAAAAACGGTTCGTAACCACATTTCGAATGCCATGCAAAAGCTTGGTGTTAAGGGGCGATCACAAGCTGTTGTAGAGCTCCTTCGAATGGGAGAGCTAGAACTATAATTCTAGACCGGCTTTCATAATGGAAGCCGGTTTACAATTGTACCCAAATACATTCATAAAATACATTTCTATACTTCCTTCTTGAATTTTAGTGAGAAAAAGGTGAAAATAGTTTAAAAGGCTAGATGTGATTATAATATAGTCATGATCTGAACTCTCAAATAGGGGTTGTGTATTGTATGAAAGTAGAAGAAACAAAAGAGATAGAGATTTTTGCTGATATCGAAAAAGATTTGCGTTATATTGCTGGAATTATTAAGCAAAAGGGTAGAGAAATTTTAAGTAACTATACTATTACTCCACCTCAGTTTGTTGCTCTTCAGTGGTTATTTGAAGAAGGCGATATGACAATTGGTGAACTTTCAAATAAAATGTTTCTTGCGTGTAGCACGACAACAGACCTTGTTGACAGAATGGAAAAAAACAAACTGGTAATGCGTGTGAAGGATCCGAATGATCGCCGTGTGGTTCGTATTCACCTTTTAGAAGAAGGGGAACGAATTATTGACGAAGTGATTAAGAAAAGACAGGTATACTTACAGGAGGTTTTAGTTAACTTTTCTAGCGAAGAAGTGATTCTCTTGAAAAACAACTTAATGAAATTACATCAAGAAATGAAAGAAGAATGAGGCGAGATGTTTGAATCAACCGATCGGAGTTATTGACTCTGGAGTTGGCGGATTAACTGTTGCGAAGGAAATTATGCGCCAACTGCCAAATGAGCAGATCCTCTATGTAGGAGACACTGCAAGATGCCCGTACGGCCCTAGGAGCGGTGAAGAGGTAAAGAAATTCACATGGCAAATGACGAATTTCTTAGTAAATAAGGGAATTAAGATGTTAGTAATTGCATGTAACACAGCGACAGCCGTTGCCTTAGAGGAAATTCAAAATGAACTTTCCATCCCTGTTATAGGTGTAATTTATCCAGGTGCTAGAACGGCCATTAAGGTAACAAAAAACCACCAAATTGGGGTCATTGGGACTGTCGGAACGATAAAGAGTAATGCATATGAGAATGCTTTGAAATCCATTAATAAGAAATCTAAGGTTACTAGTCTTGCTTGTCCAAAGTTTGTTCCTCTCGTTGAAAGTGGAGAAGTGGATGGACCAATTGTGAAAAAAGTGGTAGCCGAAACGCTAGCACCGATTAAGAATAAGGGTCTCGATACGTTGATTTTAGGCTGTACACACTATCCATTGCTTGAAAAGATCATAAAGAAAACGATGGGCCCTACTGTGTCTGTTATTAGCTCTGGTGAAGAAACAGCACGTGAGGTAAGTACCATTCTTTTTTATAATGGATGGCTAACGCCGAATAGGGACGAGCCCGAGCATCAGTTTTATACGACCGGATCAAAGCCTATTTTTAAACGAATCGCTACTAGCTGGTTACACGCAGGTGAATTGTCTGTAGAAACCATTAAACTATCTTAAAGGAAGTCTCCATTTTTGGAGGCTTTTTTTATTTTTTTCTAGTAATCGGTCTATTTTTTTAAAAGGCTCGTATACATGTAGTACAAACTGTCTTGGAGGGATTATGGATGTCAAAGCATAAAAGTACGACAATTGTATCAGCAGTCATTGTTTCGTCCGTTTTATTATCTGGATGTGGTTTATTAGGAGGAGAAAAAAAGGAACAAATCGATCCTCCAAAAACAGTCACGTATACAGACGATAATGGAACAGCAAAAGTAGTTGAAACGGCAGCATCAGAAAAGAGTAGCGAAGAAGTTGCAGAAAAAGGCGTTATGACCGAATTATATTTAGTAGATAAAAATGGCTATGTTGTACCGCAAACAATCGATCTTCCAAAAACGGAGTCAGTGGCCAAGCAGGCTGTAGAGTATCTAGTGCAGAATGGTCCAGTCACAGAAATGCTACCTAATGGGTTTGCAGCAGTTATCCCAGCTGACACTGCAGTATCTGTGGATATAAAAGATAAAGTAGCAACAGTTAACTTCTCAAAAGAATTTAAGAATTATAAGCCAGAAGACGAAATGAAAATTGTTCAATCTATCACCTGGACGCTAACTCAATTCGATTCTATTGATAAAGTAAAACTAAAAATGAATGGTCATGAATTAACCGAGATGCCAGTGAATGGCCTGGCTCTATCTAAGAATGGTTTGACAAGAGATAGTGGGATCAACATGGATACTTCAGAAGTTGTCGATATTACCAACACGAAAGCATTAACTGTGTATTATTTAGGTGGCGAAGAGGGCTCATACTACTATGTGCCAGTTACAAAGCGTATTAGTAATGACAAAAGCGATAATATTACAGCGGTAGTAGAAGAACTTGCCAAAGGACCTACTTATTCATCTAATTTGTTAAGCGAGTTTGTTTCTGATGTTTCTCTTTTGGATAAGCCGGTTGTAGAGGACGGGAAAGTAACTCTAAACTTTAATGAATCTATTATAAATGGTGAGGAAGAGAAAATTGTTTCTGAACATATTTTAAATACACTTGTCCTTTCTTTAACCGAACAAAAGGGAATTGAAAGTGTAGCCGTGACGGTGAATGGCAAGGCGGAATTAGTAAATGATAAGGGTGAAAAGCTTTCAGAGCCTGTGACTCGCCCAGAAAATGTGAATACAGGTAGTTTTTAATAAAATGTTTTTTGATATACTATATAGTGACCAAGTTGAGGAGGCCGGTTATCCGCCTCTTCTTTATTTGGATTTTATCATAAAGTAGTCTTTCGAAGGAGGAAATATTGTGAGAACTGATGGTCGTAAGGCATCTGAGATACGCCCTATACATATTGACACTGAATATCTTATCCATCCAGAAGGGTCCGTACTAATTACTGTTGGTGATACGAAGGTAATATGTACGGCTAGTATAGAGGAGCGCGTCCCTCCTTTTATGAGAGGAGAGGGGAAAGGATGGATTACGGCTGAGTATTCCATGCTTCCAAGGGCTACACAAACAAGAAATATACGTGAGTCATCAAAAGGCAAGGTTTCAGGAAGAACAATGGAAATTCAGAGGCTGATTGGAAGAGCACTAAGAGCAGTCGTTGATCTTGAAGCAATTGGTGAAAGAACGGTATGGATCGACTGTGATGTCATTCAAGCAGACGGTGGTACTAGGACTGCTTCCATAACAGGAGCGTTTGTTGCAATGGCACACGCTTTGAATAAATTGCATAAAGATAGAAAACTTTCAAAGTATCCAGTGGTTGATTTCCTAGCAGCTACGAGTGTTGGAATACTTGAAAACAAAGAAATTGTACTTGATCTTAATTATATCGAAGACTCTGCGGCGCAAGTTGATATGAATGTTGTAATGACAGGGAATGGTGAATTTGTTGAGCTCCAAGGAACGGGTGAAGAATCAACATTCTCTTACAATGAACTTCAGGATTTGTTGAAAATTGCTCAAAGTGGAATTATGGAGCTATTCGAAGTACAAAAGAGTGTGTTAGGTGAAGCAGTTGTTGAGAAAATTGAGGAAGCAAGGGTTAAAAAAGGTGCGAAGAAATGAAAGAAGTAATCATAGCAACAAAGAATAGTGGAAAGGCCAAAGAGTTCGTAAGGATGTTTGAGCCTCTCGGGTTTCAAGTGAAAACACTCCTTGATTATGAGGAGATTGAAGATATAGAAGAGAACGGAACGACCTTTGAGGAAAATGCCATTATAAAGGCAGAAACGGTGTCAAAGCAATTGAATCGAGCCGTTATTGCTGATGATTCAGGACTAGTTATTGATGCACTAGAAGGGAAACCAGGTGTTTACTCTGCTCGTTATGCAGGAGAACAAAAGAGCGATGAGGACAATATGACGAAAGTGTTAAGGGAATTAAATGGAGTTGAGCCCTCAAAGCGCACGGCCCGCTTTTATTGCGCCTTAGCACTTGCTGTCCCAGGCGAGAAAACGATCACAGTACATGGTACTTGTGAGGGTGTGATTTTAGATGAGAAGCGGGGGACACATGGTTTTGGGTATGACCCTATATTTTTTGTAAAAGAAAGAAATAGAGCGATGGCAGAGCTTTTACCTGAGGAAAAAAGTAAGATAAGCCATCGTGCTGTAGCATTGAGTAATTTAGCAGAGCTACTACCAGAAGTGTTTAAGGGAGAGTAGTCCGATGCCAAAGATTCTTATTGTAAGTGATAGTCACGGATTAACGGAAGAATTGAATGAATTAAAGAATCAGCATAAGGATGTCGAAAAATTTATTCATTGTGGTGATTCAGAGCTTTCAAAAAATGATGAGGCCATTGACCAATTCGTTGTAGTAAGGGGAAATTGTGATTACGAGTCGGTGTTTCATCATGATGAGGTTATTGATTTTAAGGGAACGAAATTTCTAGTGACACATGGTCATTTATATAATGTGAAATCTACATTAATGAACTTAAAATATAAAGCAGAAGAAGTGGATGCTAATATCGTTTGCTTTGGCCATTCTCATCTATTAGGAATTGAAAAGATCGGTAATCGTTTGTTTATAAATCCTGGCAGCTTGCGGCTTCCAAGAGGGCGCAATGAGAGGACGTATGTGGTTTTAAACTTAACAGAACAAGAAGTCGATTTTCATGTGTATGATTTTGACCAAGGAGAAATAGTACAACTTCGACAAAGCTTTCAACTTCACAAATAATGACTTTCATCATATACTATTCGAAGGAGAGAAATCTCCTTTGAATAGTGAAATAATATTTTTCAATTAATGTGTTGACTTTTTATTATAAGCCTACTATAATAAAAAATGTCCTCAAGAAAACATGTCCCAGTAGCTCAGCAGGATAGAGCAACGGCCTTCTAAGCCGTCGGTCGGGAGTTCGAATCTCTCCTGGGACGCCATTTACACACCAATAAATACATATTACGCTATAGAAAGTGACAATGTCATTTCTATAGCGTTTTTTTCTATTTCTATATAATTTTAATTGCCAATGATTTTTGTTAATTAGACGGTTCCTTTGTTAGGAATTGTCTTTTTTTATGTAAAGCATTGATGTACTGAAGTGAATCTTTTGTCAGAAAATATCACAATATTTCTAACAATTAAAACTAATTTTAACATTCTATATATTGAAAAAATTTATACATAATAGTATACTTTCTTTCAAGAAGGACGGATACTCAGTCTATTTTTTCTAAGGCAATCGGGGGGTGTGTGGATGTCAGATATGAAATTGTTGGAGGTTAGTGGATTAAAAACTTATTTTTACTTAGAAAATAAAGCAGTCGCAAAAGCCGTTGATGGAGTAGATTTTTATATCAGGCCAGGGGAAACCGTTGCTCTCGTTGGGGAATCAGGGAGTGGTAAGAGTATTACATCCCTCTCCATTATGAAGTTAATTAATAAGCCGGGAAAAATTGAAGATGGTCGAATATTTTTCGGCGGTAAGGATCTGGTGGGGCTTAATGATAAGCAAATGACGAATGTTCGTGGAAAGGAAATCGGTATGATCTTTCAGGAACCGATGACCGCCCTAAATCCTGTTTTTACTATTGGAAATCAAATTATAGAGACTCTGATTCGCCATAAGAAAATGAACAAAAATGAAGCGAGACTACGAGCAATTGAGCTTCTAAAGGTCGTTGGTTTTCCGCGCGCTGAGGAAACCATGAAGGAATATCCACACCAACTATCGGGTGGAATGCGTCAGCGTGCTATGATTGCGATTGCTATATCTTGTGATCCGAAGCTATTAATAGCTGATGAGCCGACAACTGCTCTTGATGTTACCATTCAAGCTCAAATTTTAGACTTGATGGATGAAATGAAAAAGAAATTTAACATGGCTGTATTATTAATTACGCACGATTTAGGTGTAGTAGCTGAATATGCGGACCGAATCATGGTGATGTATGGCGGTCAAATCGTTGAAGAAACAACCATTGAAAAACTATTTCTGTCACCAAAACATCCGTATACTATGGGGCTACTTGCCAGCTTGCCAAGCTTAGAGAAGGAAGTTGATCGACTTGGGGCGATTAAAGGCACTGTTCCTCCAGCGCATCGCTTTCCTGTTGGCTGCAGGTTCTCAGATCGCTGTCCAAAGGTGATGAGCAAATGCCGGGATGTAAACCCGTCTATATATGAAACGGATGCAGAGGAAAGTCATCGTGTCCGATGTTACCTGTATGAATAAGGGGGAGTGTGAAATTGTCAGTCATCGAAACAGAAACAAGGATATATACAGATCAAGATTACATACTTCAGGCAAAAAATATTAAGAAGTACTTTCCCATCAAGGGTGGAATCTTAAAGCATACAATTGGACATGTCAAAGCGGTTGATGACGTTAGTCTTAGTGTATTAAGGGGAGAAACACTAGGCATCGTTGGTGAGTCAGGCTCTGGAAAATCAACACTAGGTAGAGTTTTGCTTCGCTTGATGGATCCGACTGATGGACAAATCGTTTTTGAGGATCAAGATATAACAAAAATGAAATACCGAAAGCTTCGACCAATTCGGAGAGATATGCAAATTGTTTTTCAGGATCCGTTCGCCTCTTTGAATCCAAAAATGAGCGTTTCCGAATTAATTGAGGAACCATTAATTGTTCAAACAAACTTAACAAAGGCAGAACGGAAAGAGAAGACGATCAGTCTTTTAGAAAAGGTTGGTCTTCGATCAGAGGATCGATTTAAGTATCCACACGAGTTTTCTGGTGGACAAAGACAGCGTATAAGCATTGCAAGAGCACTAACATTGAACCCGAAATTTGTTATTTGTGACGAGCCAGTCTCTGCGTTGGACGTTTCGATACAAGCCCAGGTACTAAACTTGATGGCCGACTTACAGGACGAATTTAACTTAACTTATTTATTTATCGCCCATGACTTAAGCGTAGTAAAACACATAAGCGACAGAGTGGCAGTAATGTACTTAGGTCGCATTGCAGAAATAGCGTCGAAGAAGAACCTCTACGAAACTCCATTACATCCATACACACAAGCACTTCTATCAGCAGTTCCATCCACAGACATACTACACAAAAAAGAAAAAATCATTTTAAAAGGAGACTTACCAAGTCCTTCAAATCCACCGTCAGGCTGTGCGTTCCGAACTCGTTGTCCGATGGCTCATGAGAAATGCTCTGAGGTGCGTCCGGAGCTAAATGAGGTGGGGAATGGCCATCTTGTAGCCTGCCACCTTTATACAGGCAAATAAGTGCATTTTGTTATGCGCTTAAGGAGGTGGTGTACGCATCTTAACTGGTTGATTTAGACAAAAATGTTAAAAATTATAAGAGGGGTGAATGGAATGAAGGCAAAGAAAAGTTGGTTGATCATGCTATTGCTTGCGCTAGTTTTTGGTGTACTGGCAGCATGCTCAGGAAACAACGAACCTGCTTCATCAGAGAATGAAGGATCGAGTGAAAAGGAGCCGGTAAGTGGAGGTACAGTAGTTGGGGCAATGGATACAGCTCCAACAGGTTTATTTAACCCTATTTTTTACACAGAGGCATATGAATCTAATATTTTATCATTTACACATGAAGGGCTACTTACGCAGGATAAGAACCTTGATTTTATTCCGAACCTAGCGAAAGAGTGGACATTCAATGATGATCAAACTGAAGTAACATTTAAATTAGATGAAAATGCAAAATGGCATGATGGGGAACCATTTACTGCTAACGACGTTGTATTTACTTATAAAACCATTGCGAGCCCAGGATATGTAGAAGCGGGCGGAGTTCGTACGCAATATGTTGAAAGATTGATAGGTTATGAGGACTTTTCAACAGGAAAAACAACTGATTTCCAAGGGGTTGTTGCTGTTGATGATCATACGGTTACGTTTAAGTTTGCTCAACCAAACGTGTTGGCGCTATCTGATGCTAGCTTTAGTATTATTCCAGAACATATTTTCAAAGATATTCCTGTTGCGGAAATTCCGGAAGCTGGTGCTTCACGTAATCCTGGTGAAGTAATTGGTACTGGGCCATTCCAATTTAGTGAAATGGTGCAAGGAGAGCAATATGTACTTAAGAAATTTGCTGATTATTGGCAAGGAGAGCCTAAGCTTGATAGCGTCATCTGGAAGGTAGTTGACCAAGCTGTTATCTTAGGTTTACTTGAAAACGGTGAAATTGATTTTGTTGCCGATCCAAACGGTTTCCAAGCTGCTGACTATGAAACAGTTGATGCCCTTGAAAATGTTGAAATTATTGAGCAACCTGACTTTGGATACCAGACGATGGGGATGATGCATAATCATCGTTCTAAGGAAGAATCAGAAGCTGGCACAATTAATCCAGCTAACTGGACAGTTAACGAAAAGCTTAAAGACCAAAAAGTCCGTCAAGCGATTGCATATGCAATTAACCGTCAAGGTTTAGTAGATGGTTTATTGTATGGACGCGGAATTGTTCAAAACTCACCAATGGCAACTCAATTCTGGGCTTATGACGATACAACACCAAATCAATATGAGTTTGACCCTGAAAAGGCGAAAGCTCTACTTGATGAGGCTGGTTACAAGGATGTAAACGGAGATGGTTTCCGCGAGGATCCGAACGGCAAGGAATGGGTGCTTAACTTGAATTATCCACTAGGAAACCAAATTCGTGAGCGTTCTGCTCCGATTATTGAAGAGTTCCTAGAAGAGGTAGGAATCAGCATCGACCTTCGCCAGCCGAAGGAAGCGGCAGCCTACTTTGAAGATTTAGAAAAGAATAGCCAAGACTGGGATTTATACTTAATTGGTTGGAGCTTAGATAGTACAGATCCAGATCCAAGTGGATTATGGTCATCTACGGCAGGTTACAACTATTCTCGCTGGAATAATCCTGAAGCAGATCAATTGCTAAAGGATGCATTCACTCCTCCAGATGCATTTGAACAAGATTATCGTAAACAAAAGTATAGTGAGTGGCAAGTTGAGTTCGGTGAAGATCTACCAAGCTTGATCCTATATGCTGCAAATAGCTTATGGGCTCATAACAAACGTCTTCAAGGAATCGATGTACTTCCATACTCGTTCTTAAACGATACTCATCTCTGGTACGTAACGGAATAACAATTGTTGAATAGAGGGAAGAGTGATCGGCAATTATGCCGCGCTCTTTTCTTATTCTGTAAGAATGGAGGGGGAACGGTGTATAAATACCTAATAAGAAGGGTACTCATATTCATTCCGATGCTTTTAGCTTTAACAATTATTGTTTTTGCTTTGATACAGGCGGCTCCAGGTGATCCAATCTCGGGCAAGATTTTTGATCCAAATATTGATCCAAAAGTATTTGAGAAGCAAAAGGAAGCTCTTGGCCTAAATGATCCAATTCATGTTCAATATTGGAACTGGTTGAAAGATGTTTTGCAGGGAGACTTTGGAAAGTCATTTATTTTTAAGGGTAGAGACGTATCTGATCTTATTGCTGAAAGAATAGGAAACACGTTTTATCTAGGAATTTTTACACTTTTTATTACGATTATTGTTTCGATTCCAATTGGAATATACTCTGCAAGAAAACCATATTCGATTCTAGATTATGGTGCAACAACGTTCGGCTTTTTCGGATTAGCTGTACCAAATTTCTTTTTCGGCTTAGTAGCTATCTATGTTTTTTCTATTCAATTAGGGTGGTTGCCTTCACAGGGATCTGTTTCGAGCCCTGGGCTTACAGGGATTGAGCTATTTTTTAATAAACTTCAACATTTAATATTGCCAGGTTTAACGCTCGGATTAGCTGGTACAGCCTCCTACATGAGATTCATGCGTTCTGAAGTATTGGACGTGCTTGGAAGTGATTACATACGGACGGCACGAGCAAAAGGAATGACTGATCGTAATGTCTTGTACAAACATACCTTGCGCAATGCATTAATTCCAATTATTACACTGTTAGGGTTTGAAATTGGGGCATTATTGAGTGGTGCAGTTATAACTGAAGGGGTATTTCAATATCCGGGAATTGGAACATTGTTCTTAAGTTCTATTGGGAATCGTGATTATCCTGTCATCATGGCCATTAATCTAATGTTAGGATTTTTCATTCTCCTCGGGAATTTATTAGCTGATATTTTCTACAGTATTGTTGACCCACGAATCCGCTACGATTGAGGTGAGTAATATGGAACTAAAACAGCAGGAAGCGATGGATACAAACATAGAGGTACCTGTTAAACCAGAGAAAGGAAATAGTCCTTTTCGAATCGCATTAAAACGATTCTTGAAAAATAAGCTCGCAGTCATGGGAGTCTTTGTGTTACTAGCGATCATTTTAGCTGTCACCTTTGCCCCATTGTTAACGGAGCACAGTCCTACTAAGTCAAATCTCTTATTAATTGAACGTCCGCCGAGTGAAGATCATCCATTAGGAAACGATAGTTCAGGGCGTGATAATCTATCAAGACTCCTGTATGGAGGAAGAATTTCACTTATTGTTGGTTTTAGTGCGATGATATTTACTCTCATCATTGGAGTAACACTTGGTTCTATTGCTGGGTATTATGGTGGTAAGATTGATGCGATCATCATGCGTGCAGCAGATATGATGCTTGTATTACCTTTCCTTGTTCTTTGTTTAACCATTGTAGCCATACTGGAAAGAGTGAACGTTGGAATATTTGTAGCTATCATTGCGATCACTTCATGGCCAAACTTAACAAGAATTATTAGAGGTACATATTTATCGCTTCGAGAACAGGAATTTGTTCTTGGTGCGAAAGCGATTGGTGCAAGTGATTTTAGAATAATATTTAAACATTTTATTCCGAATGCAATTGGTCCAATCGTGGTTAATGCGACATTAATGATGGCCACGTATATCATTATTGAATCGGGTCTTAGCTTTATTGGATTTGGAATTCCTCAGCCTACGCCAACTTGGGGAAATATGATTTCAGAGGCTCAAAGTTTACGTATTTTACGAAATAGTCCGGAAGCATGGATACCGCCAGGGCTAGCAATCTTAACGACAGTTTTATGTATTAACTTTATAGGAGATGGTCTAAGAGACGCGTTTGATCCTAAAAGTAATAGAAGGTGAAATAAAGAGCCGACTGAATCATTCAGTAGGCTTCTTTCATTTTTTACTAGAGATGAAAAAGAAATGTGAAGTATTTTTTAAAATTTTTTTAAAATTAGAAATTGTTATTATATCAACATTGTAAGCGGATACAACTAAATTGACTAATCTAAATTATCAAACAATTCGAAAAAATGGGGTTGACGAGTAAATAAAATGGGGGTAAGATAGTCCTCAAATATACAAATCATTTGTAATATTCAAAAGAAAAACAAAGGGTAAAAAGAGTTATTTTCCGAAAAAAAATTTTGTAATTATTTTATTCATTTAAAGCGGTTTAACTTAAATGCAAAGAGGTGTATTTCGTGTCTGAACAATGGATTTTTTTAAATGGCGAATATGTAACTAAAGAGAACGCCAAGATTTCAGTATACGATCATGGGTTTTTATACGGAGACGGTATTTTTGAAGGAATTCGAGTATACAGCGGTAACGTTTTCCGAATGAAGGAACATATGGACCGACTGTACCGTTCAGCAAAGTCAATTATGCTGAATGTACCATACTCACAAGATGAATTCACAGATATTATTGTCGCTACTGTTGAGAAAAATAAAATTGAAGATGCTTATATTCGCGTCGTAGTTTCTAGAGGTGTTGGTGACCTCGGACTCGATCCAAATAAATGTGCTAAAGCGAACGTGGTTGTTATAGTGGAGCCACTTTCTATTTTCCCGAAAGAATTGTATGAAACAGGATTAGAAATTGTGACTGTTGCAACAAGAAGAAACAGACCTGATGTACTTAGTCCAAAAGTAAAATCACTAAATTATTTAAATAACGTGTTAGTTAGAATTGAAGCACATCTTGCTGGTGTTAGTGAAGCATTAATGCTTAATGACCAAGGGTATGTTGCTGAAGGATCTGCTGATAATGTGTTTATTATCCGCGATGGTTGTTTCTATACACCACCAGGATATATTGGAGCACTTGAGGGAATTACAAGAAACGCCGTTATCGATATTGTAAAAGAGTTAGGCTATGAACTTAAAGAAGAACCATTTACAAGACATGATGTTTACACAGCTGATGAAGTGTTTCTAACAGGAACAGCTGCAGAAGTCATTGCGGTAATTAAGGTAGATGGCAGAGTCATTGGCGATGGTACTCCAGGTGCACTTACGAAGGAGTTATTAGTGAAATTTAGAGAACGTGTTGTTTCTGAAGGTGTGAAAGTGTACTCCAAGGAAGCAACACCACATGTAAGCTAAGTAAATAGGGAAAAGCGTTGATAAGGAAAAGTAGTTTCATGAAACATTCCTACAGAGAGCCGGGGTAGCTGGAAGCCGGTGGAAATGACATGAAATGAACTCACCTTTGAGCACTGTCTTGAAAATCTATAGTAAAGGCAGTCGAGTGTCAGACACTCGTTATCAAAACGATCCAATTGTGATCATGAGCGCACGCATTTGCGTGAACAAGGGTGGTACCGTGGATAGGTTTCTCAAGCCTTTCCATCCCTTTAGCCTAGGGTGTAGTAGGCAAAGTAGGGGATGGGGAGGCTTTTTATAATGTTAATTTGTTAGATTATCTAACAAGATTTGAAATAGGGAGGGTCAACAAATGTTGCAAGAAACTGCCTTTACGAAAATGAAGGCTGAAAACGAACCGATTAGTGGTGCAGAATTAATGCTTGAAGCACTAAAGAAGGAGCAGGTAGAGGTAATATTTGGATATCCTGGAGGGGCAGTTCTCCCAATATACGATAAGCTCTATGATTCTAAGATTCTACACATACTCCCTCGCCATGAACAAGGTGGAATTCATGCAGCAGAAGGTTATTCTCGAGTAACAGGAAAACCGGGTGTTGTAATCGCAACATCAGGACCAGGTGCAACTAACATTATTACTGGATTAGCTGATGCGATGATGGACTCCTTACCGTTAGTTGTCTTTACAGGTCAGGTGGCAACAGGAGTGATTGGTACAGATGCTTTCCAAGAGGCGGATATATTGGGAATTACGACTCCCATAACAAAATATAATTATCAGGTTCGTAGTATTGAAGATATTCCTAGAATTGTGAAAGAAGCATTCTACGTTGCTACAAGCGGACGTCCAGGGCCAGTATTAATAGATATTCCTAAAGATATCGCAGCTGGTATAGCAAATGTTCCAGAGGAGCAAGAAATTGTTCTACCAGGTTATCAACCAACTGTTCAACCAAATTATCTTCAGATTAGAAAGCTAACAGAAGCTGTCAGTAGAGCGAAGAAGCCAGTTATTTTAGCTGGTGCAGGAATTCTCTTTGCAGAAGGTTACGAAGAGTTGAAGCAATACGCTGAGCAACAAAATCTTCCGGTCGTGCACACACTGTTAGGACTTGGAGGCTTCCCTGCTGAACATCCTTTATTCGCTGGACTCGCAGGTATGCATGGGTGCTATACCGCAAATATGGCACTGTATGAATGTGATTTACTCATCAATATTGGAGCTAGATTTGATGACCGCCTAACAGGAAACCTGCAACATTTTGCTCCAAACGCTACCGTTGCTCATATTGATATTGATCCTGCTGAAATCGGTAAAAATGTTCAAACGCAAATCCCGGTTGTAGCGGATGCAAAAGAAGCATTAAAGCAGCTAATCGCTCAAGAAGGGAAGCCTCCGGTTCACCAAGAATGGTTGGACACGCTAAATGCTTGGAAGAAAGAGTACCCTTATTCTTATAAAGAAGATGGTCGCTTAAAGCCACAAAAAGTGATGGAAATGCTTTATGAAAAAACAAAAGGTGAAGCGATTGTCGTAACAGACGTTGGTCAACACCAGATGTGGGCTGCTCAATACTATAAGTTTTCAAAGGCGAACCGTTGGGTAACTTCAGGTGGACTTGGAACAATGGGCTTCGGATTACCTGCAAGTATCGGTGCACAATTGGCCTCACCAGATTCGATTGTGTTATCGATCTCAGGTGATGGTGGATTCCAAATGTGTACTCAAGAATTGGCTGTTATAAGAGAACAAAATCTTCCTATTAAAATTATCATCCTTAACAACTCTTCGTTAGGAATGGTAAGACAGTGGCAAGAGATATTCTATGAATCTCGTTTCTCACACAGTAAATTCTCTGGCCAACCTGATTTCGTAAAATTGGCTGATGCCTTTGGAATCAAAGGGTATCTCATTGAAGATGTGGCACAAGCTGAAACGATTTTCAATGAAGTACTAACAAACAATGAGCCAGTATTATTAGATATTCGCATTGATCCAGACGAAAATGTCTATCCAATGATAGCTCCTGGTAAAGGACATCATGAAATGGTAGGTGTGAAACCATGAAAAGAATTATAACTCTAACTGTAATGAATCGCCCAGGTGTGTTAAATCGTATTACGAATCTCTTTTCAAAAAGAAATTATAATATCGAAAGCATTTCTGTAGGTTATTCTGAGCAGGAAGGAATATCTCGCATCACATGTGTTGTTCATGTTGATAATGATGGTGTGCTTGAACAAATAACGAAACAGTTAAATAAGCAAATCGACGTAATCAAGGTCATGGATATCACAGAGCAATCAATTGTCGCAAGAGAGCTAGCATTAATTAAAGTGGTATCAAACTCTTCGACGAGAAATGAGATTTATTCCTTAATACAGCCGTTTCGAGCATCAGTCATTGACGTAAGCAAGGACAGCTTGGTTATTCAGCTTACTGGTGAATCAGATAAAGTCGAAGCGTTTATCGAATTAATTAAGCCATATGGAATTAAAGAATTGGCAAGAACAGGGACAACCGCTTTCCTAAGAGGGACACAAAAACCTTCTCAAGCGATAAAACCATATTCAATCGTCTAAACTAAAAAACTTACTAATGAGAGGAAGAAATAAAAATGGCAAAAATGTATTATAACGGAGACGCAAATCAATCATATCTAAACGGGAAAAAGGTAGCAGTTATCGGATACGGTTCACAAGGTCATGCTCATGCACAAAACATGAGAGAGAGCGGTGTTGATGTTGTTATTGGATTAAGACAAGGAAAATCATGGGAAAAGGCTGAAAAAGATGGTTTCAATGTATATCCAGTAGGAGAAGCAACAGCACAAGCAGATGTAGTTATGATTTTATTACCAGACGAAATGCAACCAAAGGTATATAAGGAAGAAATCGAACCTAACCTATCAAGCCAAGCATTAATGTTTGCTCACGGTTTCAATGTTCACTTTAGCCAAATCGTACCACCAGCTACAAGCGATGTACTATTAGTAGCTCCTAAAGGCCCAGGACACCTTGTAAGAAGAACATACGAGCAAGAAGCTGGCGTACCTGCATTATTTGCTATCTATCAAGATGTAACAGGTAAAGCGAAAGAGCTTGCTTTAGCATATGCTTGGGCGATTGGATCACTAAGAGCTGGAGCTTTAGAAACAACATTCAAAGAAGAAACAGAAACAGACTTATTCGGAGAGCAAGCAGTTCTTTGTGGAGGTTTAACTTCATTAGTTAAGGCTGGTTTTGAAACATTGGTTGAAGCAGGTTACCAACCTGAGCTTGCTTACTTCGAGTGCTTACACGAATTGAAGCTAATCGTTGACTTAATGTACGAAGGTGGAATGGAAAATATGCGTTATTCCATCTCTGATACTGCACAATGGGGAGACTTCGTAAGTGGACCAAGAGTAGTTGACGCTCGCGTAAAAGAATCAATGAAAGAGGTTCTAAAAGACATTCAGGAAGGTAAATTCGCTAAAGGCTGGATCCTTGAAAACCAAGCGAATCGTCCAGAATTCAACGCAATCGTTCAAAGAGAAAATAGTCATTTAATCGAAAAAGTTGGTCGCGAGTTACGTGCTATGATGCCTTTTGTCAATAAGGACAAAAAGAAAGAAGTGGTCGTTAGTGCGACGAATTAAAATATTTGATACAACATTGAGGGATGGGGAGCAATCTGCGGGAGTAAATTTAAACCAAACAGAAAAGCTCGAAATTGCTAGACAGCTGGAAAAACTTCATGTCGATATTATCGAAGCAGGTTTTCCAGCTGCTTCTAAAGGTGATTTTACTTCAGTACAGCAAATTGCGGATACAATTAAAGACTGTTCTGTGACGGGGTTAGCAAGAGCAGTTACTTCAGATATTGATGCAGCATGGGAGGCATTGAAGAACGGGGTAGAACCAAGACTACACGTCTTCATTGCTACATCTCCCATTCATAGACAATATAAATTGAAGTTAAGTCAAGATGAGGTTGTTGAGAGAGCCGTTCAAATGGTGAAATACGCTGCACAGAAGTTTCCTATTATTCAGTGGTCAGCAGAGGATGCTTGTCGTACTGAGTTGCCTTTCTTAGCTCGAATTATTGAAGAAGTGATCCAAGCAGGTGCGAATGTCATTAACATTCCTGATACGGTTGGTTACATTACACCTAAAGAGTATGGGGAAATTTTTCAATATTTACACAACAATGTTCCTTCTATCCATAAAGTCTCGTTATCGGCTCACTGTCATGATGATTTAGGAATGGCCATTGCTAATTCATTAGCTGCAGTTGAAAACGGAGCGACACAAATCGAGGGAACGATCAATGGAATTGGTGAAAGAGCTGGGAATGCAGCACTAGAAGAATTAGCAGTAGCTCTTCATATACGCAAAGATTATTATGATGCGGACACAAGACTACAATTGAAAGAAATCAGCCGTACAAGTAGTTTAATTAGCAAGCTAACCGGTATGGTTGTACCTGCTAATAAAGCAGTTGTTGGTAGAAATGCCTATGCTCATGAATCTGGAATTCATCAGGATGGCGTTCTAAAGGAAAAGTCAACGTATGAGATTATTTCTCCAGAACTTGTTGGGTTCCAATCTAACACATTAGTTCTTGGAAAGCACTCAGGAAGACACGCTTTTAGAAATCGATTAGATGAACTTGGGTTAACAGTTGCAGATGAGGATGTCACTCAATTATTTACTGTATTTAAAGAATTGGCTGATAGAAAAAAAGAGATGACAGACGAAGACCTTGCAGCGATTGTACTCGAACAAAAGTTATCTAAGGATGAGCGTTTTTACGAACTACTGGCGATCCAAGTACAATATGGAACGAATCAAATACCTACAGCTACCGTTACGTTGTCAGGAAATCAAAATGAGATCATCCAAGAGGCATGTACGGGAAGTGGCAGCATTGAAGCGTTATATAATACGTTGGAAAAATGCGTGAATGGTAGTGTCCATTTACTAGACTACCGAATCCAGTCTGTTGGAGCGGGTAGAGATGCATTGGCCCAAGTGTTTGTAAAGCTTAAGTTTAATGGAGAAGAAACAAGCGGTCGAGGATTGGCTCAAGATGTTCTTGAAGCATCAGCCAAAGCATACTTAAATGCGGTGAATCGTGTGATATACATGGCTGCAGTGACTGTTTAATAAATGTACATTTTAATGGAGGGGAAACAAGATGAAGAAGCAGATTGCAGTGCTACCCGGAGACGGAATTGGCAAAGAAGTAACTAAAGGTGCGGTGGATGTACTGCAGGCTATTGGTGATAGATTTGGTCATCAATTTGAATTTACGTATGGACATATTGGTGGAGTAGCTTATGAAGTAACAGGGAGTCCACTTCCAGATGAGACAGTTGAACTGTGTAAGCAAAGTGATGCTGTGCTTTTAGGTGCGGTCGGGGGGCCAAAGTACGATGCTTTGCCTGTACATCTCCGTCCAGAGAGAGGATTACTTAAGATTCGTAAAGAACTTGACCTTTATGCAAACTTGCGCCCAACTACTTTTTATGCGAGTCTAGCTGATTCATCACCCCTTCGCAAAGAAATTATTCAAGATGTGGATATGTTAATGGTTCGTGAGTTAACAGGTGGATTATATTTTGGTAAGCCGAGTGAGCGTCGAACAGTGGATGAGAAAGAGGCAGTGGTTGATACTCTTTTTTATAAGCGTGAAGAAATGGTTAGGGTTATTGAATTAGCCTTCCAACTAGCGGACAAACGAGGGAAGAAGGTTACATCTGTTGATAAAGCGAATGTATTAGAATCAAGCAGAATGTGGAGAGAAGTAGCCGAGGAAGTGGCAAAACGCTATCCAACGGTAAAACTTGAGCATATGCTTGTAGATAATGCAGCGATGCAATTAATTAAAAATCCAAAGAGTTTTGATGTTGTTGTTACTGAGAATTTATTTGGGGACATTTTAAGCGATGAAGCTTCTGTATTAACGGGATCTTTAGGAATGCTTCCATCCGCTAGTTTATCTGAAAATGGTCCGTACTTATATGAACCAATTCATGGGTCTGCTCCTGATATTGAAGGGAAAAATATTGCGAATCCTTTAGCGGCTATTCTTTCAGCGGCAATGATGCTTAGAGTTTCGTTTGGTCTAGAAGAAGAAGCAGCTGCTGTTGAAAAAGCGGTTGATGAAGTATTAAATGCTGGATTGCGAACAAAAGATATTTTATCAGAAGGAAAAAGAGCGGTGTCTACGTCAGAAATGGTAGCTGAAGTAAAGGCATGTATTTTAGGCCATGAAACAATTTCAAGTATTATGGGTGCATACGCATAAATTCTGGCTAACAATGAATATCTAAACGACACGGCCTATCGCGCCGTGTCTCTTTTAAAAAGGAGGTAAAATGATGGGGAAATCAATAATTGAAAAGATTTGGGATTACCATGTTGTACAAAAAGAAGAAGGGAAACCAGACTTACTCTACATTGATTTACATTTAGTTCATGAAGTTACTTCTCCACAAGCATTTTCAGGACTAAGAATGAAAAATAGAAAGGTTCGTCGACCGGATCGAACTTTTGCTACAATGGATCATAATGTGCCAACTGTAAATAGAAAGCAAATCAACGATGTGGTGGCAAAGAATCAAATGACGACACTTGAAAAAAATTGTCATGAGTTTGGTGTTCCTTTAGCTGATTTAGATAGCCCTGACCAAGGGATCGTACATGTTATCGGTCCAGAGCTAGGGTTAACTCAGCCTGGGATGACAATTGTTTGTGGAGATAGTCATACTTCCACACATGGTGCATTTGGTGCATTAGCATTCGGAATTGGTACAAGCGAAGTGGAGCATGTTCTTGCCACACAAACTCTTTGGCAATCAAAGCCGAAAACTTTAAGGCTAGAAATTAACGGAAAACTTTCAAGTGGAGTTACAGCGAAGGATGTTATTCTTTATGTCCTCTCAAAATATGGAGTTCAGTTTGGAACAGGTTACGTTATTGAGTATTGTGGAGAAGTAATTGAAAGCCTCTCAATGGAAGAAAGAATGACCATTTGTAATATGTCAATTGAAGGTGGAGCTAGAGCAGGGTTAGTAGCTCCGGATGAAACGACATTCTCTTATCTAAAAGGTAGAAAATTTGCTCCGTCAAAAGAAGAGTTTGATAGATACGTAGAGCATTGGAGTGCTTTTACATCTGATAAGGATGCAAAGTATGATCGAGAAATTGTAATAGATGGTTCTGATATTTCACCAATGGTTAGCTGGGGTACAAATCCAGCAATGACAGCTAAAATAGAAGACTCTATTCCAACAGTTGCAGATTACGAGACAGAAATTGAAAAGAGCTCACTTGAAAGAGCATTACAGTATATGGGCTTAAATCAAGGGCAAAAAATCGAAGATATTAAAATTCAGCATGTCTTTATTGGGTCTTGTACAAATTCAAGAATTGAAGATATCCGTAAAGCAGCAGAAGTTGTAAAGGGACAAAAGGTACATCCTAGTGTACGTGCACTATTGGTTCCTGGATCTCAAGGGGTCAAGCAACGAGCTGAAGAGGAAGGTTTACATCAAATCTTTATTGAGGCTGGGTTTGAGTGGAGAGAATCAGGTTGTAGTATGTGCTTGAGCATGAACGATGACGTTGTTCCTCCGGGAGAGCACTGCGCATCTACTTCTAATCGTAACTTTGAAGGTAGACAAGGGGCAGGAGCTCGAACGCACCTAGTTAGTCCAGCAATGGCTGCAGCAGCTGCGTTACACGGTCATTTTGTTGATATTAGAAAATTAACTCCTGCAGAAGTACGATAAGGAGGGAGGAAAAATAATGTTTACTATTTTTGAAGGCGAAGCCGTTGCACTTGATCGTGCACATGTAGATACGGATCAAATTATCCCAAAACAATTTTTAAAAAGAATTGAGAAAACAGGATTTGGAAAATATTTATTTTTTGACTGGAGATATAACAGTGATGGCTCCGATAATCCTGAGTTTGAATTAAATCACCCGTCAAAGAAAAATGCTTCCATTCTAATTGCGAATGAGAACTTTGGATGTGGCTCATCAAGGGAGCATGCTCCATGGGCTTTATTAGATTATGGTTTTAAAGTAGTTATCGCACCATCGTTTGCCGATATCTTCCACCAAAATTGCTTGAAAAACGGTATGCTTCCAATTGCATTAGAGGAAGAAAAAGTGAAGGTATTATTAGAAAAAGGGAAAAACCCAGACTATAAATTAAAAATTGATTTAGAAAACCAAACAATAAGTGATTCTGAAGGTCTATCAGAAGCATTCGAGATTTCTTCTTATTGGAAAAAGATGCTGATCAATGGCTGGGATGAGATTGAAATTACCCTTCAATTAGACGAGCAAATTAATACCTATGAAAAGAATAGAGCATTGTTAACAAAGTAAATAAATGGCCACAGCACTAGCTGTGGCCATTTATTATTTTGTTTTTATAAAAGATTCTGCTAAACTTACCTCAGGTTAAGATAAGGGGTATGGTAGATGAAAAAAAGGGAACGGGCTCGTAAGGACGGAAACGTAGTGTTTTTCCCCAATTTAGAAAAGAGGCTTTTCGAAAAAGGGTTAGACCATATTCAAAAAAAGCAATTTAGAGACGCATTACCTTATTTTGAAGAAGCAAAAGAGCATGATCCGGAAAACAGTGATATTTGGTTTGCCTTAGTTCTGGCTTATTATGAATCCGGGGTATATGAAAAAGCAAAAGAATATACAGAAGAAATGCTAAGGGTAGGAATTGGAGAGTATTTTCAAACGGTTGATATGCATATTATGGTTCTTGTACAGCTAAAAGAATACAACCGTGTTGTACATACCATAGAGGTACTGTTAGAGGAGCATGAAGTTCCAGTTGAGAAATACGAGCATTTTAAAAGACTGCTGGATTTTAGTAGAAGAATGGTTGATGCAGTAGAAGAAGAACAGCCGATAGAACCTGAATATGAAAAGGAAATCAGGCAAGTCGCTCCCAAATCGCTAAATTTATTCGATCCAAAGGACGAGAAGGAGCTATTGTTACAAGTGGCTAACCTTGCATATCAAAATATTCAACCTGTCTTAGAGGAAATACGTAACTACCTGCAGTCTAGTGAAGGCCAACCTTTTATTAAAACGATGCTCTTACATGTACTTAAAGAACATCAATATCATGAGCAAGTGATGGTGTCTAAGCTAAGTTCTTCAATGGAGGTAACCCCTAAGGAGCTTTACGATTTGAGGGATCATCAACAAAAAATAGAGGCCTCAAAGATTTTATCGGAACAACTTGAACAAGAGAATCCCACGTTACTAGAACAAGCAATTAGTTTAATAGACCGTCATATTTTTATATTGTATCCATTTCCTTACCCCACGAGTGATATGAGAGCACTTGCTGCCGCGTATCATATATTAGTTTTGATGTTTTTCGCACAGGACTATTCGATTGAGGAAATGAGTGATGTTTATCAATCATCTGAACAAGACATTGAAACATTATTACGATATATACAAGAAATTGAAGAATTTTCTTATCCTATTATTTAGTCTAGGATGTTGAAACGATTGCAACCTATGTTATAATGTAGTGGTTGTAATAACTGTATATTAAAAACAAGCTTACATATTCATCTAAATTAGTAACGAATGAAAATGTAAATAGATTTTGGAGGGAAAGTTCGTATGTCTGTGAAGTTTGAAAAACTAGAAGGGAACCAAGGGGTTCTTACAGTTGAAGTAGATGCAGCAAAGGTTAATGAAGGATTAGACGCTGCATTCAAAAAAGTAGTAACAAAGGTAAATGTACCTGGTTTCCGTAAAGGAAAAATGCCTCGTGCAATGTTTGAAAAGCGTTTTGGAGTTGAGTCTTTATATCAAGATGCAATTGATATTCTTCTTCCAGAAGCTTATGCAAACGCAGTTGAAGAATCTGGTATTGATCCAGTTGATCGTCCTGAAATCGATGTAGAGCAAATTGAAAAAGGCAAAAGTTTTATCTTTAAGGCAACTGTTACAGTTAAGCCGGAAGTAAAGCTTGGTGAGTACAAAGGACTTGAAGTAGAAAAAGTTGAAACAGAAGTTACTGACGAGGACGTTGCTAACGAGTTAAAAACTCTTCAAGAGCGTCAAGCTGAGCTTGTAGTAAAAGAAGAAGGCAAAGCTGAAAATGGAGATACAGTAGTAATGGACTTTGAAGGTTTCGTTGATGGTGAAGCTTTTGAAGGTGGAAAAGCTGAGAACTACTCACTTGAGTTAGGTTCAGGTCAATTTATTCCTGGTTTCGAAGAACAATTAGTTGGTCTAGCTGCTGGAGAAGAAAAAGATGTAGAAGTTTCTTTCCCAGAAGAATACCATGCTACTGAACTAGCTGGTAAGCCTGCAGTATTCAAAGTGAAAATTCATGAAGTAAAAGGAAAAGAACTTCCTGAGCTTGATGATGAGTTCGCAAAAGATGTGGATGAAGAAGTTGAAACACTTGATGCGTTAAAAGAAAAGATTAAGAATCGTTTAGTAGATTCTAAAAAGCATGAAGCAGAGCATCACGTACGTGATTCAGTTGTTGACAAGGCAGCTGCAAATGCTGAGGTTGACCTTCCAGCTGTAATGATCGATACGGAAGTTGATCGCATGATGCAAGAATTCGAACAACGTTTACAAATGCAAGGTATGAACCTTGAATTATACTTCCAGTTCTCAGGCCAAGATGAAAATGCTCTACGTGAGCAAATGAAAGAAGAAGGCGAAAAGCGTGTACGTGTTAGCCTAACTCTTGAAGCAATCGCGGCTGCAGAAAATCTTGAAGTTTCTGAAGAAGATGTAGATGCAGAATTAAATAAAATGGCTGAAATGTATAATATGACTGTTGATAACATTAAAGCTGCTTTAGGAAATGTAGATGGAATTAAGGGTGACCTTAAAGTAAGAAAAGCTGTTGAATTCTTAGTTGAAAACAGCAAAACGGTTTAAAATATATCATAAAAAATGAACAAGGCGCGATTGAATCGTGCCTTGTTTTATACAATTTACATACTTATAAAATCAATTAGCATGACATATACATAACTAATACAGAAAAAGAAGTTTTTAAAGATTTAGTAAAAACTTCCGATTTAACTTTAGAATTTATGGTTAAGATTAACTAGTACATATTTATTTACTTTTGCAGATATGAAAATGTTTTCCTTTTCAAGAGTTATCATTTCCTGTCCACCTAGTAAATGTGATACAATGCAATACATAACTATTGATAACAATTGAATAAAGAATACTGTACGTAAAGATAAAAAACAATTATATCTGCAGCAATTTATGTGTTTTAGACGCTTTTCAAGGGGTGAAGAAATTGTTTAAATTTAATGATGAAAAAGGACAATTAAAGTGTTCCTTCTGTGGTAAAACACAAGACCAAGTTCGAAAACTAGTTGCAGGTCCAGGTGTGTATATATGTGACGAGTGTATCGAGTTATGTACTGAAATTGTGGAAGAAGAACTTGGAACCGAAGAAGAAGTAGAATTTAAGGATGTTCCGAAGCCAAAGGAAATCCGCGAAATTTTAGATGAGTATGTAATTGGTCAGGATCAAGCAAAGAAGAACTTATCGGTTGCTGTTTACAATCATTATAAGCGCATCAATTCAAACAGCAAAATTGATGAAGTTGAGCTTTCAAAAAGTAATATAGCAATGATCGGACCTACAGGTAGCGGAAAAACGCTTCTTGCACAAACATTAGCAAGAATTTTAAATGTTCCTTTCGCTATTGCTGATGCAACATCACTTACTGAAGCTGGTTACGTAGGTGAAGATGTTGAAAATATCCTACTAAAGCTTATTCAAGCAGCTGACTATGATGTTGAGAAGGCTGAAAAAGGAATTATCTATATTGATGAGATCGATAAAATTGCTCGCAAATCTGAAAATCCATCAATTACTAGAGATGTATCTGGTGAAGGAGTTCAGCAAGCTCTACTAAAAATCCTTGAAGGAACGGTGGCAAGTGTACCACCTCAAGGCGGAAGAAAGCATCCACATCAAGAGTTCATACAAATTGATACTACTAACATTTTATTTATTTGTGGTGGAGCATTTGATGGCATCGAACCAATTATTAAAAGACGTTTAGGTCAAAAGGTAATCGGTTTTGGATCAGATGTGAAAAAGAAAGAAGTAGAAGATAAAGATCTTCTTTCTAAGGTATTACCAGAAGACCTTTTACGCTTCGGATTAATTCCTGAATTTATTGGACGCCTTCCAGTTATTGCAAGCCTAGCGCCGTTAGATGAAGACGCATTAATCGAAATTTTAACGAAGCCGAAAAATGCTCTCGTGAAACAATACCAAAAAATGCTTGAACTAGACGATGTAGAGCTAGACTTCGAAGAAGATGCTCTTAAGGAAATCGCGAAAAAAGCAATTGAACGTAAAACGGGTGCTCGTGGACTTCGTTCTATCATTGAAGGAATTATGCTTGACGTAATGTTTGATCTTCCTTCAAGAGAAGATATTACCAAGTGTATCATTACGAAAGAAACCGTAGTTGATAACGGTGTACCAAAATTAATCCTTAAAGATGGAAGTATTCTTGAAGAAGAACGCAAAACATCTGCATAAAATATATTAGAACCGTAGCTAATGACTACGGTTCTTTTTTTGCTCTCAAAAGTAAAATACTTCAATCTTTGTTTATTCCCCTCTGCAGAGGGAGATACTAGCTTATAACTACTACGAAAAGTGCAGGAGGGAATGCAATGAGTTGGACGGGTATTGCCTTATTTATTCAGTTGTTTTTTGGCATCGTTATCGGACTCTATTTTTGGAACTTATTAAGAAGTCAACGGACACAAAAGGTGTCCATTGATAGGGAATCAAAAAAAGAAATGGACCAATTAAGAAAAATGAGATCCATTTCATTATCCGAGCCACTTTCAGAGCGTGTAAGACCGAGTACTTTTGACGATATTGTTGGTCAAGAAGACGGAATCAAATCGTTAAAAGCTGCACTATGTGGTCCAAATCCTCAACATGTGATCATTTATGGACCACCTGGAGTAGGAAAAACGGCAGCTGCTCGACTCGTTTTAGAGGAAGCAAAGAAAAATACGAAATCTCCATTCCAATCTTCTTCTGTGTTTATTGAGTTAGATGCAACGACAGCTAGGTTTGATGAGAGAGGGATTGCTGATCCTCTTATCGGATCTGTCCATGACCCTATTTATCAAGGTGCAGGAGCAATGGGACAAGCTGGAATTCCGCAACCAAAGCAAGGTGCAGTAACCAATGCGCATGGTGGTGTATTATTCATTGATGAAATCGGAGAACTTCATTCGATTCAAATGAACAAGCTTTTAAAAGTACTAGAGGATCGTAAAGTATTTTTAGAGAGTGCTTATTATAGTGAGGAGAATACACAAATACCAACGCATATTCATGATATATTTAAAAATGGATTACCAGCAGATTTTCGTTTAATTGGTGCTACAACAAGAACGCCAAGTGAGATTCCTCCAGCAATTCGCTCTAGATGTATGGAGGTGTTCTTCAGGGAGCTAAGTAGGGAAGAAATCTCTTCCATTGCAGAAAAGGCAGCGGAAAAAGTAAAGTTGAAAATCGGTGAAAAAGGTATAGAAACATTAGCATCTTATGCTAGAAATGGTCGAGAGGCAGTAAATATGATCCAAATATCTGCTGGTCTTGCGATTACTGAGGATAGAGATTTTATAAAGGATGAAGACATTGAGTGGGTGATTCAATCCAGTCAGTTAACACCAAGAATGGAACAAAAAATTATGTCCTCTTCTACTATTGGACTCGTAAATGGATTAGCTGTTCATGGACCAAACTCTGGAGCATTGCTTGAAATTGAAGTAACGGTTATTCCTACAAAAGAAAAAGGTTCCATAAACATAACAGGCATAGTTGAAGAAGAAAGCATAGGTGGTCAAGGAAAATCGATAAGAAGAAAAAGTATGGCAAAAGGTTCAATTGAGAATGTTATAACTGTACTTCGTTCGATGGGAGTCCCAGCTGATGAATTTGATATTCACGTCAACTTTCCAGGTGGAGTTCCGATTGATGGACCGTCTGCAGGGATTGCGATGGCAACAGGTATTTACTCAGCTATATACAAGCACCCAATTGACCATACGGTTGCTATGACGGGTGAAATCAGTATTCATGGAAATGTAAAGCCAATTGGCGGAGTATATCCAAAGGTAAAAGCTGCGAAAAAGGCTGGAGCTAGTAAAGTAATTATTCCTAAAGAGAATATCCAATCGATGCTTTACGAGATTAAGGATATTGAGATCATCCCAGTCAGCCATTTGTCTGAGGTGTTCGAACATGCACTATTAAAGGAATACGCAAATGAAGAAGTAATCACAGCATCCATGCAAATATCGAAAAAAGAAAGTATTTAGTGGAATGAAAAATAGAACTTCGGTTTGCAGTTTTGAGGAGCCGGAGTTTTTTGTTGGAAGCTAACGTTTTCGTGATAATTATGATAATTGCTTGTAATTAGACACTACAGGTTAAATACGATAGAATTGTACAAAGAATTCCTTTATAAAAGAGGGAAAGTTGCATTTGGAGGTGCAAGGTAATGGCGAAAAAGACAGAAATCATTGTCCCCCTCCTGCCACTTCGAGGTTTACTTGTTTATCCGACAATGGTTTTACACTTGGATGTCGGAAGAGAAAAATCAGTTCAAGCTCTCGAGAAGGCAATGGTAGATGACAGTTTAATCTTTTTAACAACACAGAAGGAGGTTTCGATTGACGAACCTCTTGAAGATGACTTGTATAAGATGGGAACACTTACGAAAGTCAAGCAAATGCTCAAGCTTCCAAACGGTACAATACGAGTACTTGTTGAAGGCTTAAAGCGAGCGGAGATTGTTACTTTTTTTGATGAAGACGATCACTATTCTGTTGAAATAAAAACATATGAGGACCCAGTTGAAAAAGATGCAGAATCACAAGCATTAATGCGAACGATGCTTGATTATTTTGAGCAGTACATAAAGATGTCTAAGAAAATCTCGGCAGAAACCTTCTCTACTGTCACGGATATTGAGGAACCGGGTAGAATGGCTGACATCATTTCCTCGCATCTTCCTTTAAAACTAAAGGAAAAGCAGGAGATTCTAGAAACAATCAATGTGAAGGAAAGAATTCAAAAGATCGTAGACATCATTCACAATGAAAAAGAAGTATTGAACCTAGAGAAAAAAATTGGCCAAAGAGTAAAAAAATCTATGGAGCGTACACAAAAGGAATATTACTTGCGCGAACAGATGAAGGCCATTCAAAAAGAACTAGGTGATAAAGAAGGTAAGACGGGAGAAGTGAGCGATCTTACTGAAAAAATCGAACAAGCTGGCATGCCGGAGCATGTAAAAGTAACAGCCATGAAGGAGCTAGAAAGATATGAAAAAGTTCCTTCGAGCTCTGCAGAAAGTGCCGTTATTCGTAACTATATCGAATGGCTTTTAGCGATTCCTTGGTCGAAGGCAACGGAAGATGACCTGGATATTCATAAGGCGGAAAAAGTATTAAATACTGACCACTACGGTCTAGAGAAAGTGAAGGAAAGGGTTCTTGAGTACTTAGCTGTTCAGCAAATGACTAACTCATTGAAAGGGCCAATTCTTTGTTTGGCAGGGCCTCCAGGGGTTGGGAAAACAAGCTTAGCCCGTTCGATTGCGACGTCATTAAATAGAAATTTTGTGAGAATTTCTCTTGGTGGAGTAAGAGATGAGTCTGAAATTAGAGGTCACAGACGTACGTATGTAGGGGCAATGCCTGGTAGAATCATCCAAGGGATGAAAAAAGCAGGAACGATCAACCCTGTCTTCCTACTCGATGAAATCGATAAGATGTCAAGTGATTTCCGTGGTGATCCATCGGCAGCCATGCTTGAGGTACTTGATCCAGAACAGAATCATAACTTCAGTGACCACTATATCGAGGAAACATATGACTTATCCAAAGTAATGTTTATTGCTACTGCAAATAATTTGTCAACCATTCCTGGTCCGCTTAGAGATCGGATGGAAATTATTACGATAGCTGGGTACACAGAGCTTGAAAAGATCCATATCGCAAAGGATCACTTGCTTCCAAAGCAAACAAAGGAGCATGGTTTAACGAAAGCTCAGTTGCAAATTCGAGAAGATGGCATTCAAAAAATCGTTCGTTACTACACTAGAGAAGCAGGAGTAAGAAGTCTAGAACGACAGTTAGCGACAATTTGCAGAAAAACAGCTAAGATTATTGTTTCAGGTGAAAAGAAAAAAGTCATCGTTTCTGAAAAAAATGTGGACGAATTTTTAGGAAAGCCAACTTTCCGTTATGGTCAAGCAGAACTTGAGGATCAAGTAGGCGTGGCTACTGGTCTTGCTTATACAACTGTCGGTGGAGATACCCTTCAAATTGAAGTGTCGTTGTCTCCGGGAAAAGGGAAGCTCATACTTACAGGGAAGCTTGGCGATGTCATGAAGGAATCCGCTCAAGCAGCATTTAGTTATATTCGTTCAAAAGCAGAGGAACTTGGAATTGATTCAGACTTTCATGAGAAAAATGATATCCATATCCATGTTCCAGAAGGAGCGGTTCCGAAGGATGGGCCTTCCGCCGGAATTACAATGGCAACGGCATTGGTCTCAGCTCTCACAGGGCGTGCCATCCGTAAAGAAGTTGGTATGACAGGTGAAATTACGTTGCGTGGTCGAGTACTACCAATTGGGGGCTTAAAGGAGAAATCTTTAAGTGCTCATCGAGCGGGTTTAACTAAAATCATTTGTCCAAAGGATAATGAAAGAGATATTGATGATATTCCTGAAAGTGTTCGTGAAGAATTACAGTTTGTTCTCGTGTCACATCTTGACCAAGTGTTAGAACATGCTTTGACTGGCGGTGCCGATAGATGAAAGTAACAAGCTCTGAAATCGTCATTAGTGCAGTTAAGCCAGATCAGTACCCAGTTGAACCAATTCCTGAATTTGCCTTAGCTGGTCGCTCCAATGTAGGGAAATCATCATTTATTAACAAAATGCTCAATCGAAAAGGATTAGCAAGAATTTCTTCAAAGCCTGGTAAAACACAAACACTGAACTTTTATATCGTTAATGAAGTCCTTCATTTTGTAGATGTACCAGGATATGGATATGCAAAGGTTTCAAAAAAGGAACGGGAAGCATGGGGGAAAATGCTTGAAACGTATTTAACGATGAGAGAGCAGCTTAAGGCCGTGTTATTAATTGTTGATTTACGTCACCCTCCAACGGCAGATGATATTATGATGTATGATTTCTTAAAGCATTACGAAATTCCATGCATCGTGATTGCCACAAAGGCTGATAAAATTTCTAAAACAAAAAGAGCACAGCATTTGAAAATCACAAAAGAAAAGCTCGAATTACACCCGCATGATACGATTATTCAGTTTTCTTCTGAAACAGGAGAAGGAAAAGATAAAGCGTGGGCAACCATTGAAAGCTATATGTAGAGTAAAACCGTCAGAACAAAGTGTCTGACGGTTTTTTGTGGTAGTTATTTTTTTCGGATAAAGAGTAAGTAAAAGCCAATTATCACCAACACTACCGGCCAAGACTTCCAAGCAATCGAAACCGTGTTTTCGAGGATACCAAGCCATGCGGTGATTTTATCGTAAAATAAAAGCAATAGTGCGAGTACAAGAAATAATATCCCTTGGAAGAGTCCCGATCGGACCTTTTGGTAACGTAGTAAGAATCCAAGGGCAATAATGAGGATAAACGTTCCAATATGATTTGGCCATAATTGAAAATGGTTGATGATATGGAAATGAAGACCAAAGCCTGTAAGAATGACACCAGGCAGGATGGCTTCGTAATCTTTTCCCCCATACCCTTGAGAGAGAAAGGAGATTCCAACGATGACCAGCAATGTTGGCCATGTGTAAAATTGTTGAAAAAGAGCGATGTTCGCCTGTTGTAAAAAGAAATAAACACCAAAACCAATAAGGATGATTCCAGGAAAGATTCGTTGATTTTTCATTAGCACCACTTCCAGTAAGGATTACTTGATAATCATTCTAATTTTTGTTACTGTACATATGGAGGCTTGTCGTAATATGACGAGCAAGCATTGATTACCAATTAATTATAATAGCATATTTGCATCACAGTTGATTAATTTTTGTTCACATTTTATTCAAATATGGTCATATTTCATTTAAATCTACAAAAATGGAACATGGTATAATTACTACTAACAAACATGCAAATATTCTGGGGGGTGTATTTCTGTATGCATATATTAGTGATCGGTCTTAATTATAAAACTGCCCCTGTTGAAATTCGTGAGCGTTTGACATTTAACCCTTCGCAGTTAGGGGAAGCAATGAACGCTCTTAAAGAAAAAAAGAGTGTGTTAGAGAATGTGATTGTCTCTACTTGTAACCGAACAGAAATCTATGCGGTTGTTGATCAACTACACACAGGCAGATATTATATAAAAGAATTTCTTTCAGAATGGTTTTCGATTGAGCAAAGCGAATTTTCACCATATTTATTTATATACGAACATGACGGTGCTATGGAACACTTATTTAGTGTAACATGCGGTTTGAACTCAATGGTATTAGGCGAGACACAAATTCTTGGTCAAGTTCGTACAAGCTTTTTATTAGCTCAGGAAAATGCAGCAGTTGGTACGGTTTTTAACCAGCTTTTCAAGCAAGCAGTAACCTTAGCTAAAAAAGCACATTCAGAGACAGATATTGGTGCGAATGCGGTATCAGTAAGTTATGCAGCGGTTGAACTAGCGAAGAAAATCTTTGGTTCCTTAAATAAAAAACATGTGTTAATTCTTGGTGCAGGTAAGATGGGAGAACTTGCCATACAGCATCTACATGCAAATGGAGCTAGCAAGGTAACTGTTATTAATCGCACGTATGAAAAGGCTCAGAATTTAGCTGAACGTTTCGAAGGTGAAGCTAAAACACTAGAAGAGCTTCAGTGTTCTTTAATTGATGCAGATATTTTAATAAGTTCAACAGGTGCAAAAGAATTTGTTATTACAAAGGATATGATGACTCAAGTAGAAAAGATGCGTAAAGGAAAGCCTTTATTCATGGTTGATATTGCGGTTCCACGTGACTTGGACCCAGCATTAGCTGAGCTTGAGAGTGTCTTCTTATATGATATAGATGATTTGGAGGGAATCGTTGAAGCGAACCTTCAAGAACGAAAGCGTGCAGCTGCACAAATTATGATGATGATTGAAGAAGAAATTGTTGACTTTAAACAATGGCTAAATTTACTAGGGGTTGTCCCTATTATTTCTGCTTTACGTGAAAAAGCACTTACGATTCAGTCCGGGACAATGAAGAGCTTAGAACGAAAGCTTCCTCATCTGTCTGAACGTGATTTTAAAGTATTAAATAAACATACGAAAAGTATTATTAATCAAATGCTAAAGGATCCAATTCTTCAAGCAAAGGAATTAGCCGCTCGAAAAGATTCAGAACAAGCGTTAGATTTGTTTGTGAAAATCTTTAATATTGATGAACTTGTAAAAGAGCAACAAGTTCTGAGAGAAGCGGAGCCAAATCGAGTGGTTGTAACAAACCCACAGCCTTCCTTTCAATCATAAAAGAGGAGAAGCGAATGTTTGACTACTATATGACGAGGCTGCATGAGCTGACCGTTGTCCTGTATGCTTTGAGCGTGCTCTTATATTTTATTGATTTCTTACATCATAACCGGAAGGCAAATCGTGTTGCCTTCTGGTTACTTGCATTTGTGTGGTTACTTCAAACGATGTTTTTATTTTTGTACATGTTAAAAACCGGCCGTTTCCCGGTGCTTACCATATTTGAAGGGCTCTATTTTTATGCATGGGTGTTAATTACTTTATCATTAGGAATCAATCGTTTACTTCGTGTTGATTTCATTGTGTTTTTTACAAATGTTTTAGGGTTTATTATTCTAGCTATCCATACGTTTGCACCAGTACAATTTGAATCTCACGTGATGGCCGAGCAGCTCATCTCGGAGCTTTTGTTGATTCATATAACACTTGCGATTCTTTCTTATGGAGCTTTTTCCCTTTCTTTTGTTTTCTCTTTTCTTTATTTGATTCAGTACAACTTACTAAAGAAAAAGAAGTGGGGAGCTAGGCTGTTAAGAATTACTGATTTATCTAAACTTGAGCATATGTCATATGTTTTAAATGTCATTGGTGTGCCTATGCTAATGCTAGCAGTCATATTAGGAATTCAATGGGCATACTTAAAAATTCCTGAGATGTTTTGGTTAGATGCAAAGGTCATTGGCTCTTTCGGTGTACTGATTGCATATAGCATTTATTTATACTTACGTGTTAGTAAGGAGCTGTATGGAAGGTCATTGGCTCTTTGGAATATTGCTTCATTCTTAATTGTTTTGATCAATTTCTTTTTAATAGGCAACTTATCATCCTTCCACTTTTGGTACACTTAAGGATACATACATAGGAGGTTTACATGCGGAAAATTATAGTTGGCTCCAGAAGAAGTAAGCTTGCACTTACACAAACAAACTGGGTCATTGACCAGTTGAAGAAATTAGACCCATCCTTTGAATTTGAGGTAAAAGAGATTGTTACGAAGGGGGATAAAATCCTAGATGTAACTTTATCTAAAGTTGGTGGAAAAGGGTTATTTGTTAAGGAAATTGAGCAGGCAATGCTTGATGAGGAAATAGATATGGCGGTACATAGTATGAAAGACATGCCAGCTGTCCTGCCGGAAGGTTTAGTGATTGGTTGTATTCCATTTCGTGAGGATCATCGAGATGCGCTAATCTCTAAAAATCACACGCCTATTAATGAATTAAAGCCTGGTTCTGTCGTTGGCACAAGCAGTCTTCGTCGCAGTGCACAGCTGCTTGCGATTAGACCAGACCTTGAAATAAAGTGGATACGAGGAAATATTGATACACGATTAGCCAAATTAGAAACGGGAGAATATGACGCAATCATACTAGCTGCTGCTGGCCTTTCCAGAATGGGGTGGGCAAGTGAGGTAGTATCAGAGTTTATTGATGATGAAGTATGTATCCCAGCAGTTGGTCAAGGTGCATTATCGATAGAGTGCCGAGAAAGTGATGAACAGCTACTTAACTTATTATCTCGTTTTACTTGTGTGAAAACCAAACAAGCAGTGACAGCCGAGAGAGCATTTCTTCAAAAGATGGAAGGCGGCTGTCAGGTCCCGATTGCAGGGTATGCAAAAGTTGAAGAGAACGGTGATATCTCTCTTACAGGGCTTGTCGCAACTCCAGATGGAAAAACCATCTTAAAGGAATCAGCAAGTGGACAAGATCCTGAAAAGCTAGGGGAGCAAGTGGCAGATGCGCTGATTTCTAACGGAGGTAAAGCGTTAATTGACGCGGTGAAAGTGGAGCTTGATAGTGAATGAGTGATGAATACTCTCTCAACGGAATGAAGGTTCTTGTTCCTAGAGGAAAAAAGCATGCAAAACCATTTTCAGATTTAGTCAAGAAATATGGGGGGATTCCAGTGGAAATCCCTCTTATTTCCTTTCGACCAGTTGCTTCTGCCAATCTGGCTATCCTCCTGCATAAAAAACTACATAAATATGATTGGATTATTTTTACTAGTAATGTGACTGTAGAAACATTCTTTGCTTTCAACATAAACCCGACCGCCCTCGATCACATACAGATTGCTGTTATTGGTGAAAAAACGGAGGAAGCCTTAGTGAGAAAAGGGGTAACAGTTGACTTTAAGCCAAAAGAATATGTGGCTGAAGCATTTGTTGAAGAATTCTCACCGAATATTAGCAAAGGGACGAATGTTCTAATTCCTAAAGGAAACTTAGCTAGGGAACTTATTTCTACCACCCTTGAAAAAAAGGGAGCCCATGTGGATGAACTAGTCATTTATGAAACGTTTTTTCCTGACAGCAGTCGGGACGCATTAGTGAAGGCGCTAACAGAAAAGCAGTTAGATATCATAAGTTTTACTAGCCCTTCGACAGTTGATCATTTTATGGCTGTTGTGAAAGAAATGAATTTATTATCGACTATTGATCATTGCCTGTTCATGTGTATTGGGCCTGTTACTCTTCAACGGGCTAATGCTCTAGGTTTACGCGTGGACGCCATGCCAAATACGTACACAATTGATCATATGCTACAAAGTATTATGAAAATAATAGGAAAGAGGGAGAACAAATGAATCAATCATTTTCTCGTCACCGTCGTTTACGATCTTCAGCAACATTACGCACAATGGTTCGTGAAAACCACTTACACCTTGAAGATTTGGTATATCCAATTTTTGTAGTAGAAGGTGAAAATATAAAAAATGCCATTCAATCTATGCCAGGAGTTTTTCAACTATCATTGGATCAATTAAAAATTGAAATGGATGAAGTTGTAGCACTTGGGATTACGTCCGTCCTTTTATTTGGAATCCCAAATGAAAAAGATGAGTGCGGTACGGGTGCTTTTCATGATCATGGAATTGTACAGGAAGCGACTCGAGTCATAAAAGAACAGCATCCTGATATCGTTGTTATTGCGGACACATGCTTATGTGAATACACTAGTCATGGGCACTGTGGAGTGATCGAAGATGGTAAAGTATTAAATGATCCATCACTGAAATTATTAGCGGATACAGCAGTTAGCCAAGCAAAAGCAGGAGCGGATATTATAGCTCCTTCAAATATGATGGACGGATTTGTTGCGGCCATAAGAGCAGGCTTAGATGAGGCAGGCTTTGAGGATATCCCTATTATGTCTTACGCTGTGAAATATGCTTCTTCTTTTTATGGACCATTTCGTGAAGCGGCTGAGAGCACACCTCAATTTGGAGACCGTAAAACTTATCAAATGGATCCAGCCAATCGAATGGAAGGCTTAAGAGAAGCAAGTTCAGATGTTCAGGAAGGAGCAGACTTCCTTATTGTGAAGCCTGGAATGCCATACTTGGATATTGTACGTGATATAAAAAATAATTTTCACCTGCCTGTAGTTGTCTATAATGTGAGTGGAGAGTATTCAATGGTTAAAGCTGCGGCTCAAAACGGGTGGATTGATGAAAAAAATATTGTAATGGAAATGCTAACCGGTATGAAAAGAGCAGGTGCTGACCTTATTATCACTTACCATGCCAAAGATGCAGCAAGATGGTTAAAAGAAAACTAATACTTGATGAAACGAGGGGTACTTATGCGCTCTTATTCTAAATCTATTGAAGCTTTTACTGAAGCAAAAACACTTATGCCTGGTGGAGTAAACAGTCCTGTTCGTGCGTTTAAATCGGTGAAAATGGATCCGATTTTTATGGAGAGAGGAAAAGGCTCGAAAATTTATGATATAGATGGAAACGAATATATTGACTATGTATTGTCTTGGGGACCATTAATCTTGGGTCATGCAAATGACCGTGTCGTTGAAGCGATTAAAAAGGTGGCAGAACTTGGTACAAGCTTTGGTGCTCCTAGTTTGATTGAAACGAAACTAGCTAAATTAGTAAAAGAAAGAGTGCCGTCTATTGAAATCGTTCGTATGGTTTCTTCAGGAACGGAAGCAACCATGAGTGCTTTGCGCTTAGCTCGTGGATATACAGGGAGAAATAAAATCTTAAAATTTGAAGGTTGTTACCATGGTCACGGTGATTCTCTGTTAATCAAAGCAGGATCTGGTGTGGCAACTTTAGGTCTTCCTGATAGCCCTGGTGTTCCAGAAGGGGTCGCAAAAAATACGATTACGGTTCCGTATAATGATTTGGAAAGTGTTCGCTATGCATTTGAGCAATTCGGCGATGATATTGCTGGAATCATAGTAGAGCCTGTTGCAGGAAATATGGGAGTTGTTTTACCGCAACCAGGATTTTTAGAGGGGCTTAGAGATATTACTACGCAATATGGAGCACTTTTAATATTTGATGAAGTAATGACAGGGTTTAGAGTTGGATACAACTGTGCGCAAGGATATTTTGGAATTACTCCTGATTTAACATGTCTTGGAAAAGTTATTGGTGGTGGGCTACCTGTTGGAGCCTACGGAGGAAGAGCAGAAATCATGGAGCAAATCGCACCAAGTGGCCCAATATACCAGGCTGGAACGCTTTCTGGTAATCCTCTTGCCATGACAGCAGGATTAGAAACACTAAGCCAGCTTACACCAGATCATTATGAGGAGTTTGCGCGTAAAGCAGCATTGCTTGAAGAGGGAATAAGAGCAGCAGCACAAAAACACGATATTCCTCACACCATCAACCGTGTGGGATCGATGGTCGGATTTTTCTTTACAAACGAAGCTGTTACAAACTACGAACAAGCCAAAACTTCAAATCTTGATTATTTCGCTACTTATTATCAAGAAATGGCGAATCAGGGTGTATTCTTACCACCTTCTCAATTTGAAGGAATGTTCCTTTCAACAGCTCATAGTAACGAGGATATCGAAAAAACAATCGAAGCCATCGAAATGGCCTTTTCAAAGCTAAGATAATTACAAGGAAAGAGACTCTAATGGGTCTCTTTTTTTATGTAAACACGCTCTTAGCGATTACTTTTATTCATAAAAATATTCACTAGTTCATAGAGTGATAATGACATAGTGATTAAACGTATAGGATATGAAGGGAGGAGTCGCTTTGTCTCAAGGTAACGAGTCGTGCTTGCGATTTTCATTAGAAGAATCGGTGTGGTTTCAAAAGGGACAGGAAGTAGAGGAGTTAGTTTCTATTTCACTTGACCCAAATATTACGATTCATGAAAACGAACAATATGTCACCATTCAAGGTGCATTAGAATTAACAGGGGAATATCAGCGTTACAATGATGGTTCTAACGAAGAGGAGGATTTGTTTACTGCTCCGAAGTTCGTTCATCATGTGGAGGAGAGGGAAGAGGGACTCTATGAGTTTTCACACCGTTTTCCGGTAGATATAACCATTCCTAATAACCGTATCCAAAGCATTGATGACATCCATGTTGAAGTGGAAAGCTTTGATTATCTTTTTCAAGAAAGAAGCTGTATGAAGCTAACTGCCGATTTAACGATTACGGGTCTTTATGGAGATCAGCAGCATAAACCGGCACATGAAGAAGCAGAAGTGGAAGAAGTTCAACTTGAGGTTGCTTACCGAGAAGCAACCGTTGATGAGGTAGAAGAAAATGTTGAAGGGTCTCATGAGCTTCGTACAGAAGAACAAGAGGAACCAACGATTTTGGAACATGAGTATGAACCATTCGCTGTGGAAGCGAGAAAATCAGCAGATGATACAGAGGAAAAAGTGGTTTCAATAAATAAAGCGGTTGAACTTTTTGAAGCACCACAACTTCCTGTAAACGAAGCGAAAGAGCCTGAAATTACTTTTTCAGCAGCTCGAAGTGAAGGACCCCAAGAGGTTGTAGAAGAAGTCGTTGAGGAGGCACCAGAGGTTGAGCTTCAGCCTTTACCAGAAGCCGAACTTCCGCCACAATCAGTGACAGAACTCCAACCAGAAGCAGAAGTAGAATCTTCTTCTTCACCTCCTCAGCCTAAGATTAAGAAAAAGAAATCTTCAAAAAAGGGGATGTCTTTAACCGAGTTTTTTGCTCGAAAAGAGGAGACGGAAGACTTAACAAAACTTCGTGTAGCCATCGTTCAAAGCGGAGAAACGGTTGAACAATTAGCGGCACGTTACGAAGTACCTGTACAACAATTACTTAAGGTAAACCATCTTGAGTTAAATCAAGATATATACGAAGGGCAAGTTCTTTATATACCTATTCCTATTGCTCATAAATAGAAGAACAACCATTGGGCAGGTGACAACTCCTGCCCTTGTTGTTTTTAATGGAAGGGTTGAGCCTCCTTGTCGAATGTTAATTATTTGCAGCAAATGGAGCCGGTGTTAAAAAATTACGGAGTTAAGCCACAATTTATTGAGAGATTTGGGAAAATCTTTCGTATTTATAGTGATAAAGGAGTATTTGCTCTAAAAAAGATAGCTCCTAAACACGGAACGGATTTTATTAGACATATCCAATATCTATATCAGAAAGGATACAACCGTATTGTCCCTGTTTATCCAACGGTTGATGGACGCTATGCGGTTTTGCATAATCAAGCGTTATATTACTTGATGCCATGGTTACCAAATGAGGAAAAAGAAAACAGGAATGAAAGAAATCAACAGCTTTTCCGGGAGCTAGCAAGGCTTCATACATTGTCGCTTCATGAAGTGACCATTGATCCTCAAGAAAAAGAAGAACATTATACTTCTCTTTCATCACTTTGGGAAAAAGAGACAGAATTTATTGAAGGCTATATTGAAGCATGTGAAGGAAAACAATATATGTCCCCTACCGAACTTTTGTTTTGCTTGTATTACAATGACATTCGTCAAGCACTAACGTATTCCAAAAACAAGCTAAAAGAATGGTTCGAGCTAACAAAGGAAGAAACGAAGGCCAGAGCGGTCTTGGTTCATGGTAAGATCTCTTCTGAGCATTTTCTCTATGATGATAGAGGATATGGATATTTTATTAATCTTGAAGGTAGCAGAGAAGGAGCTGCCATTCATGATATTTTACCTTTTTTATCAAGACTGTTAAATACCTTTCCAAAGCGTTGTGATGACTGTATAGACTGGTTATATGTGTATTTAAAGTACTTTCCATTAAAAGATGACGAAATGCTCTTATTATTAGCTTATTTTGCTCATCCCGGTCCTGTGTTAAGGGTGGTGGAAGAGTATTATAAATCAAAAGAAAGAAATGAAAGAAAGTTTGTTCAAAGCCTGCAGAAACAATTTTGGTTATTAAAAAATTCTGAATACGTCGTCATGCGTATAGAGGAAATTGAAAGACAAAAAAAACAAGCTGCAGCGGCAGCTCAAAGTAACGAGGGAGCCCAAAGTTAATGGGCTCCCTAAATAAATTCAAAGTGAAATGCAATAGCTAGAGCAATGAGTATGGCTAGAAACAATACATCAAATGTTGTTGGAAGAAAGATGGTTCGAATTCCTTGAAAGATACAAAAAGGGATAATGAATTGTCTGCATACTCCTCTCACAGTCCTTAACCATGGTGGCAATGTATAAGGATTATACCTTCTTTTCACACCAATCCCTCCTAAGTTCATAATGTAATACCATAGAGGCTAGTAAAAAAATGCTTCTTCCATTACTCTATGTATGGTTATAAAAAAATATGGGTATCCTTATTGACGTTAACGTACTTTTTTATGTAGTATATGGAGTATAAAATGAAGGTTCATATCTTTAGTCTTACATAATTGAATACAGAAATCTGCTTTGAAAGGGAAGAGTAGGTTGGTTACTCGCTTTAAGAGAGGAAAACTCGTGTCTGAAAGGTTTTCTAAGCGTTCCAATTGAAGGTCGCCCTTGAGCATCTTTTACGAACAGCAATGCTTTGTAGTGAAAGACGGGAAGTCCGTTATCTATTTTAAGAGCCAATCATGGTTTATTTATTGATTGGAAAAAAGGTGGTACCGCGAAGCAAACTCCATTCGTCCTTTTTAGACGATTGGAGTTTTTTTGTATTTAGCTTAGGAGGGAACAAAATGGAAACAAATGAATTAACAATGCCAACCAAATACGACCCAAATACGATTGAACGTGGTCGATACGAATGGTGGCTAAAGGGAAAATACTTTCAAGCACTTAATGACCAAGAGAAAGAGCCATATACAATCGTTATTCCGCCACCAAACGTAACAGGAAAGCTACACTTAGGGCATGCTTGGGATACCACCTTGCAAGATATTCTTACGAGAATGAAACGTATGCAAGGGTATGATGTATTGTGGTTGCCAGGAATGGACCATGCTGGTATTGCAACACAAGCAAAGGTGGAAGAAAAGCTCCGTGCCGAAGGAAAAAGCCGATATGATCTTGGTCGTGAGGCATTTGTGGAAGAAACTTGGAAGTGGAAAGAAGAGTATGCGAGTCATATACGTGAGCAGTGGTCAAAGCTGGGTCTAGGTCTTGACTACAGCAGAGAGCGTTTTACGCTGGATGAAGGATTGTCGAAAGCAGTAAGAGAGGTTTTCGTTTCATTATATAAAAAGGGACTTATCTATCGAGGAGAGTATATAATCAACTGGGATCCAGCAACAAAAACAGCGCTTTCTGATATTGAAGTTATTTATAAGGATGTTCAAGGTGCTTTCTATCATATGAAGTATCCTTTAAGTGACGGCTCAGGATTCATTGAAGTGGCAACTACAAGACCAGAAACCATGCTTGGAGACACGGCAGTTGCTGTTCACCCTGAGGATGATAGATATAAGGACTTGATTGGGAAGACAGTTATTTTGCCGATTGTTGGTCGTGAGATCCCAATCGTTGGTGACGACTACGTAGATATGGAATTTGGTTCAGGCGCAGTGAAAATAACTCCGGCACATGACCCGAATGACTTTGAAATTGGAAATAGACATAATCTTGAACGCGTACTAGTAATGAACGAAGATGGCACGATGAATGCGAATGCCGGTAAGTACCAAGGGCTGGACCGCTTCGAGTGTCGTAAGCAAATCGTTAAGGATCTTCAAGCAGATGACGTATTATTTAAAATTGAAGAGCATATGCACTCAGTTGGGCACTCAGAAAGAAGTGGTGCAGTAGTTGAGCCATATTTATCAACACAGTGGTTCGTTAAAATGCAACCTTTAGCAGATGAAGCAATCGCCTTACAAAAGAAAGAAGAAAAAGTGAATTTTGTTCCTGACCGATTTGAGAACACGTACCTGCGCTGGATGGAAAACATTCGTGACTGGTGTATTTCTCGTCAGCTTTGGTGGGGCCACCGTATTCCAGCGTGGTATCACAAACAAACAGGAGAGGTACATGTTGATCATGAGCCTCCTGCAGATATTGAAAACTGGGAACAGGATAAGGACGTATTAGATACATGGTTCAGTTCTGCTCTTTGGCCGTTTTCGACCATGGGCTGGCCAGATATCGAATCAAGTGATTACAAGCGTTACTATCCAACCGATTGTCTTGTAACTGGTTACGATATCATCTTTTTCTGGGTATCAAGAATGATCTTCCAAGGCTTGGAATTCACAGGAGAACGTCCATTTAAGGATGTCCTTATCCACGGACTTGTTCGAGATGCTGAAGGGCGTAAAATGAGTAAGTCACTTGGAAACGGTGTTGATCCGATGGAAGTAATTGATAAGTATGGCGCAGACTCATTGCGTTATTTCTTATCAACAGGAAGCTCTCCAGGGCAAGATTTACGTTATAGCACGGAAAAGGTAGAAGCAACTTGGAACTTTGCTAATAAAATCTGGAATGCCTCACGCTTTGCGTTAATGAATATGGACGGATTAACGTATGAACAAATTGACTTAAGTGGTGAAAAGTCTGTAGCGGATAAATGGATTTTAACTAGACTGAATGAAACCATTGAAACCGTAACAAGACTATCAGATCGATATGAATTTGGTGAGGTTGGTCGTGTTCTATACAATTTCATTTGGGATGACTTCTGTGATTGGTATATCGAAATGGCGAAGCTTCCACTTTATGGTGAGGATGAAGCAGCAAAGTTAACAACAAGATCTATATTAGCTTATGTTCTTGATCAAACGATGAGACTTCTACACCCATTCATGCCGTTTATTACAGAGGAAATTTGGCAGAACCTTCCTCATAAAGGAGAGTCAATTACGGTTGCACCATGGCCTGTAGTAAATGAGGAGTTAACTGATCATCAAGCTGCTTCCGATATGAAGCTATTGGTTGAGATTATCCGTTCTGTTCGAAATATCCGTGCAGAAGTAAATACTCCGCTAAGCAAAAAGATTAACATGATTGTAAAGGGTAAAGACGACAATATCTCTGCTGTGTTGGAAAAGAACCGTGCGTATATTGAGCGTTTCTGTAATCCTGAAGAATTAGTCATTGGAACGGTAGTTGATGAGCCAGAGAAGGCGATGACAGCTGTTGTAACAGGAGCAGAAATTATTCTTCCACTAGCTGGACTGCTAAATATAGAGGAAGAAATTGCTCGACTAGGAAAGGAATACGCAAAGCTTACCCAAGAGGTAGAACGTGTTCAAAAGAAACTCAGCAATGAAGGCTTTGTGAAGAAGGCGCCTGAGAAAGTAATTAATGAAGAGCGTGCAAAAGAGAAAGACTACATGGAAAAACGAACGCTAGTAGAAACGCGTTTAAATGAATTAAAAGGACTGTAATATTTAGTAGGACGAATCTAAAATGGATTCGTCCTCACTCTATTATGAAAGGTGAACCATCATGTTTTTTACTTATGAAGAAGCAGTGGCATGGATTCATGCTAGATTAAGGCTCGGAATCAAGCCGGGGCTTACAAGAATGGAATGGATGATGGACAGGCTTGGTCATCCAGAGAAACATTTTCACTCCGTACATATCGGGGGGACGAACGGAAAAGGTTCGACTGTTACATTTTTAAGATCCATTTTAGAAGAGCAGGGATATACGGTTGGCACCTTTACTTCCCCGTATTTTGAGCAATTTAACGAACGAATTAGTGTGAATGGAAAGCCTATATCTAATGATGATATTGTGCGTTTAGTCAATATAATTAAACCTTTGAGTGATGAACTTGAGCAAACGGAACTAGGGGGACCAACGGAGTTTGAGGTCATAACAGCTATGTCGCTCTATTATTTTGGTCAGTTGAGCTCGGTTGATATCGTACTATATGAGGTCGGCCTAGGTGGACGGTTTGACTCAACAAATATTATAAATCCTCTTCTGTCGATTATTACAAGTATTGGTCTTGACCATACTGCCATCTTAGGTGATACCCATGAGAAAATCGCATTTGAAAAAGCTGGTATTATTAAGCCACGTGTACCCATTATTACAGCTGTTCACCAAACAGAAGCGTTACAAGTAATAAAAAAGAAAGCATCGAAAGAGAATGCAGATTGTTTGGTATTAGGGGAAGACTTTCATGTTATGAACCATCAGTCATTTTCAAATGGGGAAGAGTTTGATTGGAAGATGGCTGATAAAAACTGGTCTTCTATTCAAACGACAATGATAGGTAAACATCAAATAGAAAATGCGTCCTTAGCAATTATGGCCGCTCATCTATTAAATGATACGAATCAATTTGTAATTGATTCCACGTCTATTAGAAAGGGTATAAAAAAAGCCTATTGGCCAGGGAGATTTGAAGTGGTAAGTAACGACCCGACGGTTGTTATTGATGGAGCTCATAACGAAGAGGGAATTCACACATTGGTCCGTGAAGCGAAAAAACGCTACCATGATAAGGAAATCCACATCGTTTTTGCGGCGTTAAGAGATAAAAAGCTAGATGGAATGATTCAAGAGCTAGATGAAATCGCCTCTCAAATCACCTTCGTATCCTTTGATTTTCCGCGCGCAGCAACCAGCAAAGAACTCTACTCGATTAGTTTGTCTGAAAATAAAAAAGAAAACATGGATTGGGAGGCAAGTATTGAAGATGAACTATTCCATCTTGGGGAAAACCAAGTGCTTGTCATTACAGGATCGCTATATTTTTTAGCAGAAGTAAAACCAAAATTACTTAAGCTACTAGAAACAATGTAAAATAAAACTATGACAAATATCTGAATCTTTGATAAACTTAACGTAAAGTAAGTCTTTTCACCCATTAATAAAGGAGGGGAGAGGAAATGGATCCAAAATCAAAAAAAATCATTTGGATATCTTGGCTAGCAATTGTCCCAATTGGACTCTATTTAACATATTCCTTTTTCCCACCATTAATTAGTGGGGTAGATTTTGATCTATTTGCATTTCTTTTGCTAATCTCTTTCGTTGCATCCGTCCCAATGGTTGTAAATAATACTCCTATTTTTCTTATTCAATGGGTATCATTGGCGGTGTTTTTGACATTTGGGTTATTTTATGAAATGATTCTTGTGCAATTTGGTATCATCGTCCTTTTAATTAAACTTCGTGTCACCAAACAGCAATTATATCGTTTTCCCCTTAATTCACTTATGTTTTTTGTTTGCTCGCTTCTCAGTGGAGTGATTTATTATGCATTAGGCGGCGTTCACGGCCTTACTTTGGTAGAGAATCCAAAGCTGCTACTGATTGCGATAATTTACGCAGTCGTAAATTATGCTCTCAATCAGTTGATTCTATCAGGTATTAGATATGCTTTGTTTAAGCAAAAACAGCAGTACTTTGGTAAGGATTTTATTTGGGAGACTATTACATCTATCCTTACTTTGCCTATAGGGCTAGTTCTATACACGTTATATATCGAGGTAGGCGTTGTGGCTCTATTATTTGTTGGAGTACCGTTTGCTAGTCTTTCGATCATTTTAAACCTTTACTACTCCACTGAAAAGGTGAATAGTTATCTCCAAAAAGCGGCGGAAATTGGACATGAGCTTGCTGAAAGACTTGATGTGGAAGGGGTGCTGGGACTCTTTTTACAAAAATTAAAAACCTTGCTTCCAGTGGATGAAGCGTATGTGTTGGATAAAGAGAATGGTCAATTGCACATCATTCGGATGGAGAGTAGTCATGGAGAGTTTCGATCCTTCGAGACAATGAAACCTTTAAAAAAAGGAGAAGGAATTGGTGGGAAGGTTTGGGCAGATAAGAATGCCCTTATTTTCTCGAGCAGCAAAGAGTGGAAATTTATAACAAAGGAGCCGCTTTCCCCGGATATGGAGAGTGTACTTTGCGTTCCTATTGTTAAAAGCAACGAAGTGGTTGGAATCTTATTGCTAGCTTCTTCTGAAAAAAGGGCGTACGAAAAATCACAGCTTATGATTCTTGAAATTTTATGCTCTTACTTAGCTGTAGCTGTGGAGAATGCGAGACATTATGAGAAGACAAAAGAAATAAGTGAGCGATGCGCACTTACCAATCTGTACAATTATCGATACTTAGATAATGAGCTGCAAGCAGAGTACGAGAAGTTGATGGCAGCTGAAAGAAAGAAAATCTCTCTCATTTTGTTAGATATCGACCATTTTAAGTCTGTAAACGACACATATGGACACCAAAGTGGGAATGAAATTTTAAGAGAATTAGCTGGTCGATTAGAAAACTTGGTCGGAAAAAAGGGAACTGTTGCGAGATATGGTGGAGAGGAATTTACGATTCTATTACCTGATGTTGATAAGCAAGAGGCACTCAAACTAGCTGAGCTTGTGCGATTAACGATTGCTAATTGGCCATTTACCCTTGAACAACATATTTCGGAGAAAAATAAAAAGTTGCTAGTAAACATTACAGCATCAATTGGAGTAGCCACATCCCCCGACGATGCGGACGATCCTCAATCATTAATACGACACGCGGACCGTGCATTATATGTAGGAGCGAAGCGCGCGGGAAGAAATAGAGTAGCTCAATACGTAAAATAAAATAGAAATTACAAAAATAACCAAGAAATTTGGCGAAATCATTCCATGACAAGACGACAAAAGTCTTGTTATTTTTTTTGTACTCTATGATAGGATGAAACAAGCACTCATCTTCGAAGGAGGCAAATGTAGTGGAAAACCAGAAAAAAAATACTATCACGATAAAAATTGATGGTAAATCAAGAACGTATCAAGAGAATAAGCAAAAATTAAAACCAGAAAAAATGACTTCTAGTAAAACCTTTGTCGAAGATGATGGTCGAAAACTAGAATTCGATAAACGGCCAGTAGAAAAGGCAAGTATAAAGGAACCGAATTATGAGGAAGTTGCAGCGGCTTCTGCTGAAAAGAATGAAGAAGACTTTGACTGGATTCTGCCAGAAACTAGTGAGGAACCTGAACTAGAGGAGTACAAGATTGCTAGCTATACAAGTAAACCAAATAAGGGAAAGAGCGTGATCAAAGCCCTTAAGAAAAATAAAAATAATCTATCTCCTTCTATTTTCTTTGCCCTGTTTTTTGCCGTAATCATTGGGATGAGCTTCGGATTTATTCTCTTAAGACTTGTCATTAGTGACCAGACGCTTGGAGGACAAGAAGTAGTTACGACGGTTCCCCCTACTGAACAACAAAGCGAACAGGCGAATGTAACAAACTATACATTACCAGTTGTGTCTACTTTTGTTGTTCAGCAAAGTGCTTATACTACAATTGAAAAGGCAAATGAAGGAAAGAAAGATCTTGATCAAAAAGGAATTCCTTCTGCAGTCGTGACAATTGATAAAAGTTATTTACTTGTCGGCATTGGTGAAACAAAGGAGAATGGAAAAGCAATCGGAGCACGATTAGTTGAAAAAGGCATCGATATATATGCAAAAGAAATACAAGTCGGTGGCATTCAACTAAACGAAATCACCAGTACAGAACAAAAGCTACTAGAGCAGGCATCACAATTATATGCACCACTAGTGACAATTAGTACAAATCTCACACTGGAACAAACGATTCCTGAAGGAGCTTCAAATAATGTCACACAAATGAAAGCCGAGTGGGATAAAATTAATAGTAAAGAAATTAAAAGTGAAAGATTTATTCAGCTCAAAGAGGAAATAGACAAAGCAATTACTGTTGCGATAAATCCATCAAAAGAGAAGAGCACAGAGCTTCAGCAGCATTTATTAAGCTTTTTGTCCTTATACCAATCAGAAAAATAAAAATATCGACATTTTCGGATATTTTCCGGGAAATGGCGAGAAAATAGCAGAGTCTTGTCAATCCATTGACAAGCTCTGTTTTTTTATGTTTTTTAAGAAAAAAAGTTCAGTTAAAAAATGACTGACATCCTATTTTTTGTTACGATAAAAAGGTATCTCCCCTATGATCCAAATAAAAAGGTAAGGTGATCTTATGCAAAACCTCATTTTAGCCTCTTCCTCTCCTCGACGAAAGGAACTGTTATCCATTCTTCAAATCCCGTTTGAGGTAAAAGCAAGTGATGTGGATGAAACCTTTCATTCTGAACTTGCACCACATGAAGTAGTTATCGATTTAGCAGAGCGTAAGGCAAAGCATGTGTCAAAAAATGATTCTTCATCTATCGTCATTGGTGCAGACACGATTGTTGTTGCTGCTGGTGAAATTCTAGGAAAACCTAATAACCCAACCGAAGCTTTTGATATGTTAAGGAAATTATCTGGTTCAACACATTCTGTTTACACAGGAGTAGCGGTTGTATCGGCTGCTCGTACAACGACTTTTTATGAAAAGACGGATGTAACATTCTGGGAGTTAACGGACGAAGAAATTCACTCCTATATAAGTACCGGTGAACCGTACGATAAGGCGGGAAGTTACGGTATACAGGGATTCGGTAGCACATTAGTGAAACGAATTGCAGGTGATTACTTTACGGTCGTTGGATTACCGATAGCCCGCCTTGTCCGCGAATTAAAACCTTTTAGGTGATGAAGGTTCAACGTCGACCTCCCAAAAAAATTAGGAGGTATGAAATGCGAACAGAAGCACTGATGATTAAGGATTATCCCCATGAAGACCGTCCCCGGGAGCGCTTTGTTCAAAGTGGTCCAGAAAGCCTTTCAAACCATGAACTACTTGCTCTTCTTTTGAGAACGGGAACAAAAGAAGAGTCCGTTCTTCAATTGGCGAATCGACTATTAAATCATTTTGAAGGACTTAGGCTTCTAAAAGAAGCGACCTTAGATGAAATGACCCAGATTAAGGGGATTGGTATGGCTAAAGCTGTTCAAGTACTTGCTGCCGTAGAAATAGGGAGGCGAATTACAAACTTGAATTATGATGATCGGTATGTTATTCGTTCACCTGAAGATGGTGCTAAGTATGTGATGCAGGATATGAGATTCCTTAGTCAAGAACATTTTGTATGTCTATATCTTAATACAAAAAATCAAGTCCTCCATAAAAAAACAGTCTTTATTGGGAGCTTAAATGCTTCCATCGTTCATCCTCGTGAAGTGTACAAGGAAGCATTAAAACGTTCTGCAGCTTCTGTTATATGTGCACACAATCACCGGATAATGGTCATGTTTCCTTTTGATAAGATATATGATATATTAGGTGTTGGCTAATAATATTAGGTATCACCTAACAAAAGGAGTGGCTAAATGGTGAGACATCCGTCTTTAACTGTAGTTAGTAATAAACAAGTATATAATTTACCTACATATGAAGAGTCTAGACAGTACGAAGCAAAGTTGGTTGGACTATGGGAACAACAGCAACTTGTTTTAGGGTATACTCAACACACTATTACACTAGGTACAAAGTGCCTGAATGAATTTCTAGAAGTGTCAAACAAATTCATCTGGGAAGTATCAATGGAAGATGCAGACAATTTCTATTTAAAGTTAGTTGGACGTGGTCTATCTTATTCAACAAGAAGGAAGTATCAATCAACTATTTCTACATTTTTAGACTACCTTAGGACAAGACATAGTCATGAGATTTGGGAAAAGTATAGAGTACAAGTTCCAGTCCTTTTAGACAAGTTTAATAGATACTATCATCGAAATGATGATTATGATGGGAAAGTTATACCACCTAAACCAGAAATACTAGAAAGGTTTTGGAGTGGTTTAAAAGAGGAGATGAAAACTGCAAGAAAGTATTCAACCCTTGCTAGAGATTATACGCTTTTTCGGATGTTAGAATTAACGGGTCTAAGGACACACGAAATTATTATGTTAGATGTAAATGATTGTAGGTTTGATCTAGGTGAAAAAGGAAAGGTTCATGTGAGGTTTGGAAAAGGTTCCAAGGGTTCTGGGTATAAAAGAAGATGGGTACCTTTACTAGATGATGCAGATATTCTAATAAAATGGTATTTGGAAAATATCAGGCCTCTTTTTACTACAAATACAGAAGGACCCTTATTTCTCTCGGAAAGTGGTGCAAGACTAAGCAAAGATACAGCGAGGAGAAGTTTAACAAGGCGTCAAGAAAATATGGGATTCACAAAGGGTGAGATTTTTAGTCCTCACCAATTAAGGCATTCATTTGCTACACGTCAGACAACATTAGGAGTTGACTTATTAACATTAAAGGAGTTACTTGGTCACGCTGATGTTGCAACTACATTTAATTACTCAAATCCAGGATCAGATCATATAGAGAGAAGGGTAAGAATGGCACAAGAAAAGTGGAAGAGATTTTTACTGAATGATAACAAAGAAGGTGAATAATGAATGGTTTTAGAATGGAGATTAAGAAAAGTTATGGCTGAAAATGGTATATGGTCAGGTGCAGAGTTAGGGAGAATTTTAGAAGATAAAGCAGGTTATAAATTATCACCACCTTCTATTAGTGCACTTTTAACAGTTGAACCTAAACAAATTAAGTCTCAAACTATGGACGCCTTATGCACTGCACTAAATTGTAGCCCCAATGATTTATGGAAACATACACCTACCCCAGTTAAAATAATCGAAAAACCTAGTCACACTTTAATTGCAAAGGCTGTTAACGAAACTACATCTGAAAAGAAATTACCTCCAATTTAATTATATGAATTGTAATCTATGTGGATATAAACTTAATAATTCAGAGATTAAGAAAAAAGCAAATAAGTGTCATAACTGTGTTAGCAGGTTAAGGGTAGAGACAATACAAACAGATGAGTTTATTAACAATTTATTTGTAAAGAGCTGGAGTGCAGGTTTGTTTAGAAGATATATAAAATTTATGATTGTTAAGGGCATTCATGTAGGTACGATACGGAGACACAGTAATAACGTAGCAAAAGTACTACAAAAAGCTGAATTAGATTTACTGAGTTCTTCTGAAATTACAGAAAGCTGGCTAATGGAGGCATTAAGAGATTTAAATGTAACCCCTATTAAGCCAAGTATGGTTAGTTTTTTAAATAGCGAAGGTATACTGAAAAGAGATAAGGAAAAAGCGATTCATGAGAGTATCCTAAAATACCTTGATAAAGTTCCAAAAGAATTTACAAGACTTTTAAATATATATATTAATGAACGCTTTGAATTGAGGGAAAGGCAAATAAAATTTAATGCAAGAAGACCATTGTCACTGTTAACAGTTCTTACGGATATGGAGCTATATGTGAGGTGTGTAAGGTGGTTAGTATATGAGCGTAAACATGTGGGTTCTTGGGATACTATTCAACAAGAAGATATACATGCGTATCTCTTAATACTTAAACCGAAACATAGGGAGATTGCTAGAAAGAAATTATTGCTATTGCTCAAATTAGCTAAGAGAAAAAGAATAATAACACATATTCCACTTCTAGATATAAAATCAAGAGAATTACCTTCAACAATTGAAATATTGTCTATTGAGGAACAAAGGAGAGTAGCAGGGCTAATTAGAATGAACAGGTATGAAAAACCTATAGACTGTCTATTAACTTCATTATGTTTCTATCATGGACTTTCAAATAAACAAATTAGTAATATTAAAATGGATCATATCAATGTCGACAAAAAACTTATACTATTTGAAAAAAGACCACCTGTATATTTATTAGATGATGAGCTTGAATTGTTAAATATATATATAAACTATAGAAAAAACCTAAAGAATACCTTTAGTAATTCAAGTTATTTGATAAAAAGTGGCAGTAATGCGGATATATATGAAGATAGACCTGTTAACAAAACTTTCGTATCGACTAAAGTAAAGAATCTATGCAATTTCACTCCAAAATCACTTAGAATCACTTGTTTTAACATGATTTCTAGCAGTTTTGGACCACAGTTGTTAGTAGAAGGTTTTGGCCTATCTCTTACACAAGCTTCTAGATATGGAAAGTTAGAGGACTTTCTTATTGAAGAAACAATTCAAGACCAGCGTTCTCAAATTTTTAATGGATTAAATTAAGTGAAAAATCCCGTATTTTAATAGGAGAATTCTTAAATGAACCGTTTCTTAGAAAATGTTGGAGTTTATGCAACGTATAAAGAAGTATTTGGAACAATATACAAAGAAGAAAGGCTTATAGACTTATTGTCTGAAGCTCCTTTAGGGGGAGTAATAAATATATTATCACAATTAAATTCTATTCCTGTTAATAATAAACAAATAAGAGCAGATTTTAATAATTTCTTGATTCAATCTTCAAACAATCTAAAACCTATAAATAATAGGTTTGTTCTTTTTTCTAAACAGGGTTTACTATCTGTTTGGAAGTGGGTTTTAACTTATTGTGATGAAAGCAAAATAGATCAGGAAATACATGTTAGTACAGGTTGTAATTTTGTATTATATATTAACTTAATTATTTCAGACTATCTTCATAATAAGAAAACTACAAAGGATACCCTTAAATATGAAATGTTTACGAATGCAGTCTTTAATACACATAAAGACGTACTTTCATCACTAGTTAGGGCATCTGTAATGTTTGATGATATTTCAAAACAAAAAGAGCTATTTTATGAGAAAGAATATCTTGATTTAAATTATTTTTTTAAACAAAAATACGGCTATTCTATAAAAGAGTACCTTTCTGTTATTTTTTGTATATTTGCAGGTTACACTAAGGATCAATTTGAGTTTTCTAATAATTGGATAAGAAACTTAGATTATTTTACAGTTTTGAAGAAACCTGAAATTGCCCATAATGTTCTTAATGAACTTTCCATCTCTCTTAATGATGCTAAAGAGTGGTCAAAAAAGACTTTAAAGGAACCTTGGGAATTTACCAAGTTTCGTCAAAAGCCTCTTCTTAAACTAAATGATGGTAGATTTCTACCTATTAGTGTTGATTTGTTACATGAACAAATATTTAATGAATTATATTTTAAGATTAGACATGCTTTCCCTGGGAAAAGTACTCAAGTGATAAGCTTTTTTGGAAGATGTTTTGAGAAATATATGGAAGTTATTACAGAGTTCGCTGTAAAGGAATCAACATTGGACTATAAATTTATTCCTGAATTTTCATACGGACTAAAGAACTCAAAAAGATCACCAGATATTATTATTAAGCTTGGGAACAAACTATTGGCTATAGAAGCAAAAGTACATAGATTAAAAATGGATTCTATTATAGGAAATTCAAATGATGCTATAGATACAGATATACACCGTATGGCTATTTCTCCAATTAATCAACTTAGTAAAAGAGTTAAAGAATTAATAGATATAAATCATCCGGTTATAGATGGTGCAGATGAAATTTATTTAATGTCTGTTACATTTGGTGATTTCCCTACTTTACCTCCGTTTGAAAAAGAAATTAAGGAGAAAGTGGAAAAGAACTTTTCTATTCCTGTTAAGGGTCATTATCATTTGAATATAGAAGAATATGAGATATTATGTGAGTTATTATCAAGAAAAAATGCTTCTCCTATTTTTAAGTATTTGGATAACTACTTAAAAGTGGACCTACCATTCAAAAATTTCGTTTTAAAGAGTCATTTACACCCAAAAAGACTTAAATATATTAAAGAAAAGTTTGATCAACAAACATATGAATTAACCCATTTTTTATTTGAGGAATAAAACTAAAATCTGAATAAGGGTGAAAATCATGGATTATGTTAAGTTTTACGAACACCCAAACTATGCTATTCCATATGAACTGAAAGGTGTGGTCAATGAGTTTGATCCGGAGGGCTTGTATGATATAAACGAAGTTTTGCAGTTTTATAATATATCGTTATATATAAAACAAGAGTATTTTCCAAAGAATTGGTCAACCGAGTATATTAATACTTTAAAAGAAATCAGCCATAACTTAAATAATAAAGTTATTGATTTCTTTAAAAAAATTAATGATGAAAATATTTTAGAGCTTACTAAAGATATTTATTTTTTGTACCACAATGATTTTTTAGAACAATTTTGTAAGTTCAAACTTGCGGAAAAGATAAGTGGTGAAAATTTAATAAAACTTGTTACTAAAGGGAAATTTACTTTTACTCATATTCTAGAGCATAAATATTTAGTTAATAAATACGAAAATGAAGTAAAAAAAGCGTTCTTAGAAAATCCTAATAATGCGGAAATTCTACTTAACAAATTTATTGTCCTGCAGGATAGACATGTAAAAAAGAAACAAATACATCTCCCCGTGTCGATGAACATATCTGAAATGAATGAATTGTTAAGTAGTTATATAGACTTTGAGGAAACAAATCTAAATTATTTAAGATTAATTATTAATGCACATGGAACTAAGGATTTCAAAATCGATGATGTAATCAAATTAAAGGCAAAAAGAAAAATTGAAACTGAAGAGCAGAAACTTTTTTCGACTCAGGGTGGGCTTAATATAGGATACATGATTTGCTTATCAGGAGACTTGAAAGAGCCTTATAAATTAGAAATGAAAAATAATGAAACCCAACTTATGTACAGTAAACAAAGTTTAGAAGAAAATTTAGATTATCCTACAATATTACAAAATTTTATACAGTTCTTTGGGTATACAGATAAAAATGTTAGGATTTCATTGGTAAGCCATAATTCGGATTTAGGTACATTAGAACGAGTACTAGGGTTAAATTCACAAAGGTCTTATTTAAAAGGAATAGGATTTACATCTAAAGAAATAACTTCAGATTTACAATTCATTATGTATTATGAATTTTTAGGTTACAAAAACATTAGCTTAGAAGAAGTTATTGATTGGTTTTTTAAAGAGTATCTAAAGAAAGAATTCAATATAGAGAATTATTTTATTGAAATGCCATCTCCATATTCTAAATATCTTGAAAAGTGTCGAGTTATACTACCAGAAATGGAATCAATATTAAAACAATATTCCACTCTTGTTAGTCATAACGAGATAGATCATGAGTTAATTCAAATCTCTTCTAGTGGAATAAACTTTTCTAGTATTCCAAGTTTAGTGAAAAGAAAATACGTGTATGCGATAAAGGATAAATTAGAGGGAATGTTTTTCCATTTGTTTTCAAATCAATCCGACCTTAGTTATATTGAAGGAATAGAAGAACAATACGAAACTTTTTACGAATTGATTAGAAAAAGGGAGGTTAGGTATGAACAATTTTACGAACATCAACAATTAATTATTAATGAATTGATAAAATTAGATTATTTATATAAAGATAGTTCAGGTGCTGTCTATTTTAAAAATAAAATTAGAATCTTTGTACTTCACCAACTTTATCATTACGAAACGATCAATTTTTATCGAGTACCAACAGAAATACAAGAAGAAATATTATTACTTGAGTCTGAAGGACTTGTACAGATACTTAGTTCTTTATTTTCAATTCCAGAACAAAATTATTTTAATTACTACTTAAACAATTCACAGTTTACAGATGGACCACAGCTGCGCAATAGATACAGTCATGGAACACAAGGATTAAGATTAACAGAAGAAGAACATAAAAAGAATTACTTTGTTATTTTAAAATTATTAATGTTAATAATAATTAAGATAAATGATGATATCTGCATTAAAGAAGATTACTTAAGTTAGTAATTCAGTAAATTAAAGAGTATAAGAAAAAGAACAGCAGAACTAAATTTCTGCTGTTCACCTTTATGTATTTTGTTTTTAGATGGTATAAATAACTTTATAAAAAACGCCATCACATGAGAAGGATTTAAGATAATTACTCTCCGTGACATCATATAATGTAAGTTTATTAGGTTTTTTAAAGTTTTTATCCGAGCTTTGAGATTAAATCTGTTACTTTTGTAAGTATACCTTGCATATTGTTTGTTATACACCCAGAAGTTATATTAACTAAAAGATTTGTAAAATGAGTTTTAAGGGTGGATGGATTATTGACCTTAATATCATTCTTAATTTCCTCAATGAGATTTTGTGTTTCTTCATTTCCGATGGTTGAAAGGTTCTGAATAATTTCTGATAAAACGGTATTAACCTCATCTAAAGGTACCGAAGTATTATTAAATGTAACGTTGTCCCCAAATACTTGATTTCCTATTGTTCCGTTATTAACTACATTAAATTTGTTTCCCATGTTTACCTCTCCTATATTAATATTAATTTTTTTAAAAGCTCTATCTTGAACGAGTATCATTAATGCTCTATCTTTTTCAAGAAGTTCATTCTTTAGTTCTGCAAGTTCAATTTCCATTCCACTACTTTCTAACTTCCCGTCTATAAAGCCATGAATCTTAGCGAGTTCTATATCCTGGCTTGACAAAACTCTGGCATATTCTATATATATTCTAGCTTCTTGAAATTCTTTTTTTTCTATCAAGGTTAAAGTTAATAACTTATAAATTGATTCTATGGCTTCAGGAATAAAAGAATCTCCATAAACATATTCACGAAAATATCTATCTCTAATATAATCGAAATCACCATAATGGTCTAAGAAAGCTTTTGCATTGGTTATTACTAAATCATGATTATTTAGTTTAGAATAATTTATAGCTAGGGAATAATAGTTAGTAAAATATAAAAAGTCTTCATCTTCGTTTTCAATCCATTCATAAGAAAAGTATGAAACTAAGGCCTTTTCATGAAAATAAATTGATCTCCCATAATCATTAATTGAACCAAATAATTCGCCCATTCGACGATAGATCCTTGGATTATCATTTCCATGTTTAAGACTGCTTTCGTAAGCAATCCTTGCTTTATTATATTCTCTAAGTGAAAATAAAACGTCACCCATTTTTTCGTATAATAATAACTTGTCACCTTTTGAAGGATTCTGTTCTATTATTTGTTCAAATAAATCAAGTGCTTCATAGTTTCTATTTACTTGGTGATATTGTATGGCTAAATTGAATTTATCGTTTATAGTTTCAACACCTAGACGCTCATAAAGTTCTACAACCTTATAATCTATAGAATTTGTGTCACCAGAGAATACATATTTACCTCTGTAGTGATGCTCTGTCATGAATCCCATCCTAAATCCTACCTTATAATCCTTTTCCCGTACTAGATGAGGACATTGTAAACATTCTTTTATAGGCTGCTTAGACAACTGATATTTATCACAACAAAATCTACATATTTTCTTATTCATTGATTTACAAGTATAGACTGCTATTTCGTTACATAATTCACATTGGAATTTTTTGGGTACAAGTGTGCTAATCAATTTAAAGATCCCCTAATATAATTAATTTGTTTTATTTTACCACATTCTTTATTGGGAATTTTTTATTCTTTTTTAGGACTTACTTATAAGATTTAAAAAGTAGTGTTTACATTATTATATAACCATTCGTAATATTGATCTTTTGTATTCATTCCATACCCATAAATTCTATGAAAATCCGTGTGACATTTTTTACAAAGTGTAACGCCATTAGTTAGATCTGTTCTTCCCTCATTATACCAATCATAGCTATTTAGATGGTGAGACTGAAGGTTCCCACCTACTTGTCGACAATTAGTGTTCTGGCAAGTAAATTTATCCCGGATTTTAACTTTTTTTTGCCATTGTTCGTATTCCCAATAATTCCGACCTTTTTCTCTTTCCTCTAATGGAATATAACTTTTCCAAGCATGATGCCTCTCACCTCGTTTTAGTACACATCCATAACTACAATATTTTGTTCTCCCACTTATTAATTTATAATATGATTTTTCTCTTACCTCATTACATTCACATCTACATAAAAAATATCTTTGTTTGTTTTTTTTATTTAATTCTTTAATAACAGTTAGTAACCCATATTTGTTCCCTACAATATCTTTTAACCACATTCTGCATTTTTTTCCACAAGAGCGATATTGATTGGACTTTAGTTTTACTAATGGAATAGTTATTGTGTTGGAACACTCACATTTTGCTTTCACGAATCTCCTTTTGTTGACTCCAAAAGCATGTATTCCTTCATCGCCAATAACTGTCAAAAAACCATATCTGTCTCCTATATTAAAGTTGGATTTTAAAATACAATTATTCCCACAACTTTTTATAGAGCCTCTTTTTATCGTATAATAAAGCTTTTCTACAATGTTTCCACAACCACATAGGGCATTGACACATAACCGGTTATTATCTCCCTCTTTTCGATAATATAAAACATCAATAATAGTAAGATCTCCATAATTGAGACCAACTAATTTGTTTTTCATTTCTATAATTCTGACATCTGTACCTTTTAATTTTTCAATATCTTCTTCTGGTATATACCATTTATTAGATTTACCTACAAAAGCATTTGGGAATATTCCCCTTTTTATCCAATTTCGGATACTGGACTCGTGCATATTTTGTAACCTTGCAACCTCTTTAATTGAAAAGTACATTTTAATCACCAAATATAGTATTTACCTGTTTATAACAAATAATACTGACACAAAATGAACAACTTTTAGAGAACGTTGTCCTTAATAAAAGTGATATGCAATATTGTCTTTCTTCTCTCGAAATATTAATTCAATAGTAAAGGGTTATAATTTGATTCATTATTGCGCTTTAGTTGTTTTATTTCTGTACGAATAAAAAATGTAGTTATTTACTTTATTGTAAATTTTCCCTTTAAGTAGTATAAAGGGATTATATACCAAGCAGCTATAAAACAATATCCATATTTTATGTGCTTTAAAACAGGAAGAGGGAATATAAAAGTGAATCATAATTTAAATCTAAAGTGTGAAGTTTGCTCAAATGTTGTACGTTTGAAGATCTATGGTGGTCATGAATTAGTTAATCCTTTTGCATATAGTTGCCCAGAATGCAATGTAACTATCAGTGGTAACCTTATTTGGAATGAAGATATGAAAGAAGGTTTAATTAAAGAATTCAAATGTAGTAATGCAGTTTCTGTAAGTATAGAAGATGGAAAAGAAAGCCATATGCTTCAAATTGCTACGGAATTTTTTACTGATAAAATTAAGGAGTTTAATAATGCAGACCCAACACTTTTTTTCTCTCCATTTATGATGGATGAAGCAAGCTTTGAGGTTAAACAAAAGAAAAAAAATATTGTTAGTTTTGTTACAGAAAACTTCGAAAGAGACTTTGTAGTTACAATAAGGATATGGGAACTTTATAAAAAGAAAAATATAAAATATCTCAATAGACAATTACTTTTTAATGGTTTTATAGAACCAGTACCTTTAGGGCAGCTATTGAAGGTTGATCATGATAATAAAATTATGGAAGTACTTTATAATCCTTTTAGAGCTTTTTTATTAGAAAGTGGACAGTATAAAAAGTTACTCCAATTTAGGTCAAAATTAGAAGAATATAAGAGATCTTCCCATGATGAAATTTCTGCACTTCAAAAGGATTTATACGAGTTAACAACATATTCTGATGAAAATCTAGTACATTTATTAACGAATTTTTCAAATTATTACCGTTATATCTGGCCAATAATATTATCAGATATATATAAAACTACTAACCTTGATGATATTAAAACAAGCAAAGGCATATTAACAGCAAATTTCGAGATTTTAAAAAACTATTATGTCGAGGCCTTCGAGATACTATGCTCTTTATTACCAGTCTTTTTAGGATTGCAAAATATTCGGTTACGAGGAAAACGAAATAACTTTGAAGAAAAAATAAGTACTGATTTTCCTAGTATCAAAACTATAATTGACTATGATAAAAAAGTCATTAATAAAGGTAACAAAGTAAAATATTTTGAAAGAGAGAATATCTTTTCTAATATTTTTGATATTAATGCAACCTTAAATAACTCGATCAGAAACAGTATAGGGCATCACTCATATTCATATGAAGCAGACCAGCAACTAATTATACTTAAAGAAAGAAATAAAACTTCGAATTTATTCCTTATTGAATTTGGAGAGATGCTTTTAAAAACATTTTATGCATCCTTTACGGCTCTTGAAGTAATAATGTTTTTAAAAAATATTGAGGAGTAAGTTTGTTTATTAATATATATAAACGTTTATTAGAAGATGAACAATATGTTGAATAGGAGAAATAATGAATAGTTTACTTACCACTATAGGAGTAGGGTTAGGTTTATTTGCAAGTATAAAGGCTTTGGTTTCAAAGTCTGATTTAGAATTAGTATTTTTAACTCAAGAGCAAATTATTAAATTGAAGCTTTATAGGCTTATTGGCTTGTCAGCATCATTAGGGATATTAATTACTGATATTTATTTTATATGGTCTTTAATGTTTGAAGATAAAACTTATAAAACTATAGATTGGAACTATATGATAAGTATTTTTTTATTATGGTTTATTCTAGGTTTAATGTTTATTAGTCTATTAAGATCTATTATTAATGTAGTGTTTTCAAGATACCATTATAAGTATAAAGTAAATATACCCGAAACGGGGGATGTTTATTTGCTAAAAATGATGACCCAAGATGTTTGTATATGTTCGAAAAATCCTAATTCTCAAATCGATAATGATGATTCTGAAGCGTATCTTATTAGTATAGACGATATAAAAAATAGACCTTTAAGTAAGGTGAAGCTTCAAAAACCACAAAGTTATATTCAAAAACTAATAAAGTATAATACACCGAATATTTGAAGAATTTTAAGAAAGAACCTCATAAATAAATTATTTGTTAACAAAGGCTCCCAAACTAAAAATTTGTGAGTCTATATTTGTTTATCGTTATTATAGAAACTGTGAATGTTTAATTGCTAACTTAACTTAACTTAGTTAACATGAACTTTTCCACCCATCAGGAGTGCGCCTGTAAGGTGCCGCATAATAGCATTCTAAAAGAATTAGAACTCCTTACATGGTTCTATGGTCAGCATCTTACCTGAAAGGGAAACCTGTAAAGGGAAAAAAGCATGATGTGAAAAGGGAAAGAGACGATTTGCTATCATATCGAGTCAGTTTCTCAGACCAAGTGATGTATGGTAAAGGCTAGACTGCTTGAATCCTAGACGAAGGAGCGAAGGGTACGCCGTTACTTATGATAGCTAACAGGTAACGAGGACAATATCGGAGAAGTTCTCCTGACTTTTTTCGATTGTAAGGATTGTCCTTCTATACTCTATAAAGAGTAAAACGTCAAAAGGGGTACCTAACCATCACGTTCTATTATGTTGCATAATTCAGGGATTGCCTAAGTACAACAAAGAGGTTGTATAAGGTAACGGAGTCATCATAGTACTCAACGTTTGCCTGTAATGGGTTTAGCAAGGGGAAGGGTGACAGGCTACTATTCGTCCATTTGAAAGGTGTCATGAACATGGCAATTAATCCATTTCAACAATTAGACGTTTTGAAAAAGGCTTCACAAAAAGGGAAACAAATTACTGATTGCTATCGTCTTATGTATAGGAAGGATTTATGGATAAGGGTACATAAACAATTATATTATCTAAAAAATTCAAATGAATTTCCTAAACTAGAAATGGATGAAATCATTTTGAAACTAAAAAAGGGAACGTTCCGATTCGATAATCATAGGGATAGGTTACAGCATTCTATTTCTCCATCTTATAGAGAGTTAATGGTCCTTGGGGTAATCAAAGAAATTCTTACATCCTTATTTAGAGAAAATCACTTTAATAGGGATGATCATAATCAATCTCTCAAAGAGGTAAAAAGAAATTGGAGTGACCAAACCTGGTTGATTTTTGGGAAAATAACTCATAAAGAGTCTCCTGTTTGGTACCATCAACTTCTGAAAAATATTGAAAATAAGGTGAGTGATCGACGTTTCTTACTCCTCCTTCATAATGCAATATTTTCAGGAATAATCGATAGAGAAACTCCAAACAAAGGTGCAACTCTTAAATCAATACTTTACTCTATTTATTTTCAAGAAGTGGATTTATTTTTGAAGATGAAATTGAATAAGGGAAAAAAGGCAAATACTAGCTTAGGAATGTTCAAGTATATTCAAGAGTTTGACCATTTCTTAATGACATTTAAAGGTTCAAAAGACGAAGCAGTCCATGTTTTTAATGAGGTTCAACTATTTTTCAGCTCAAGACTTTTATATGCAAACAAAGAATATTCCTTGTACCTTTCCAATCTTAAGAAACCTGCTTTATTATGTGGATATGAGATGAAAAGGTGTAGACAGACTACCACTCTTCTTTTCAAGATACCTTACGTTACACTAAAGAGACTGTCAAAAAAATACGGAGAAATTGAAAATTTTCTACCTATGCCTCGACCGGGATTAATCAACTTCTCTGAAAGAAAAATCATGCGGGTGTATCATTCTGAATTAAGAAAGGTAGTTTTGGATTATAGAGGAGCAAATAATTGGCATGACTTTTCTAAACTATTCTCCTTAGCTCGAGGCAGTTTTATCAGAACGATAGCAATGAAAAGAAAGTGCTCAGTTAACAAAGTTAGTCTAGAAATGAAATCATATAAACAAGGTGATCTTTGTATAAAAGTGAAAGCGGAAGGAAAAGTTGAAAGTTTATATTCATTTATAAAATTATCTGAGTTTTCCTTTTTGAGATATTAAGCCTTGTAGCTGGCGAGCCGTATACGCTAAAAGGTGTACGTACGGTTCTGTGGGAGGAGAGAAGAAACCAGTAACTAGTTAGATGGCGCTTTTCTCCTACCCTACGATCCTACTCCTAGCAAGGAGGATATTGAGGTTACGAAAAGACTAGCGGAATGTGGGAAAATATTAGGCATCGAAATTCTTGATCATTTGATTATTGGGGAAAATAAATTTGTCAGTTTAAAGGAAAAAGGCTATTTATGACACTATGAATTTATTTGACGATGCGATATAATAAGCTTTATGATTTTTTTGCAATAAAACACTAAGATGAATTCATAATAAATAGCTTTGACTAGAAAAAGTGAATTTCCATATTGGACAAACCAATAGACGGATGACTTTATTCGTACGATTTGGATGAGAAAGGGAGATACTTCATGTTTGGGATAGGAACAAGAGATCTTGGAATTGATTTAGGAACAGCAAATACGCTTGTGTATGTGAAAGGAAAAGGGATTGTTGTAAGAGAGCCTTCTGTTGTTGCCCTGCAAACAGATACAAAACATATTGTAGCAGTAGGGAACGATGCGAAAAATATGATTGGCCGTACACCTGGTAATGTGGTAGCTCTTAGACCAATGAAAGATGGTGTTATTGCTGATTATGAAACAACTGCAACGATGATGAAATATTACATAAATCAAGCAAACAAAAGCAAGGGCCTCTTTTCAGGCAAACCATATGTAATGGTTTGTGTACCATCAGGTATAACGGCTGTTGAACAAAGAGCAGTGATTGATGCAACTCGTCAAGCTGGTGCTAGGGATGCATACCCGATAGAAGAACCGTTTGCTGCTGCAATCGGAGCAAATCTTCCTGTATGGGAGCCTACTGGAAGCATGGTTGTGGATATCGGAGGCGGGACAACTGAGGTTGCCATTATCTCATTAGGTGGTATCGTGACAAGCCAGTCCATTCGCATTGCTGGAGATGAAATGGATGATGCAATTATTAATTATATTCGAAAAACGTACAACCTTCTGATCGGTGATCGTACAGCAGAAACGATTAAAGTCGAAATTGGAAGTGCGGGTGACCCAGAAGGTATTGAAAATATGGAAATACGTGGACGTGATTTGTTAACAGGACTACCGAAAACGATTGAAATTAGAGCAGAGGAAATCTCGAAAGCTCTACATGATACGGTATATGCAATCGTTGATGCTGTTAAGGTTACTTTGGAAAAAACTCCACCAGAGCTTGCTGCAGATATTATGGATCGTGGGATTGTCCTTACAGGCGGAGGAGCGCTTCTTCGTAATTTAGACCGAGTAATTAGCGAAGAAACAAATATGCCAGTACTCATTGCTGAAAATCCACTTGATTGTGTGGCAATAGGTACAGGAAAAGCTCTTGATCATATTCATCTTTTTAAAAATAAAGCTTCAGAAACACGATAAGCAGACTATCTTTCCCTCTCTCCTTAAGGAGTGAGGGAATACCCCTGTGTGGGAATATATTTTCACTTGAGGTGTAAGAAATGCCACAATTTTTATCAAATAAACGCCTTATCATTTTACTAGTTAGCATCATTATTCTCGTGGCACTAATCGGTTTTTCAATAAGAGAGCGAGAGAAGTTAACATGGCCTGAACAATTTATTAAAGATACGACAGGATGGGTACAATCAGCCTTTTCACGTCCTGCCAATTATGTAGCAGGTTTCTTTGAGAATGTAAGAGACTTGCAAAATACATATGAAGAGAACAAGGAATTAAAAGCTCGATTAGATGAGTTAGTTCAGCTTGAGGTAGATGTTCAAACACTAGCAAAAGAGAATAAAGAGCTACGAGAGATTCTAGATAATAAGGAAGATTTAAGCGCATTTGATCCTGTACAGGCAATCGTTGTAGGTAGAAACCCTGAAAGATGGCATGAACTACTTGTTATTAATAAGGGGAAACAAGACGGTATCCAACAAAATATGGCGGTTATCACTGCAAATGGGCTAATTGGAAAGGTAAAAAGCACGAGTCAGTTCACCTCAACCATTCAGCTATTAAGTGCAAATGACCCAACAAATCGTATTTCTGCAAAAATAATAGGTGAAAAGGAAACTTATGGGACCATTGAAGGATATGATGAGGAAAGGAAACTCCTTAAACTAAAGAGGATTCCGTATGATGCGAAAATAGAAAAAGACCAGATTGTTACTACTTCTGGACTAGGTGGAGTATTTCCGAAGGATTTACCTGTTGGTAAAGTGGTCGAAGTCGTTCCAGATGAATTTGGATTAAATCAAACTGCGTATATAGAGCCAGGCGCCGATTTTTATGATATTCGTCACGTTATGGTTGTTACTGTTAAGACGAATACGCCTGATTTAAGTGATATATCTAGTGAAGAGGAGGAGGAATTGTGAAAAAACTCCTTCTTCCTATTTTTGTGTTGTTTTTTTTCATACTAGAGAGTTTATTTGTCGAGCTTTTTTCTCCACAGCTTTTTAATAGTGAACGTATCATCGTCCCTCATTTTCTTTTAGTAGTGCTTTTGTTTTTAACCGTTTACGGAGGAAAGAAACAAGGGATCCTGTATGCGGCTATTTTTGGACTGCTCTTTGATATTGTTTATACAGAAGTGATTGGGATATATTTCTTCTTGTATCCACTGGTCGCTTATTTTGTTTCAAAGACGATGCAGCTGATACATAATCATCTCGTTGTAGTTTCAGTAACCTCCATGGTCGGAATCATTCTACTAGAGCTTGGTGTGTATGAGTTAAACTATTTATTAAAAGTTACTGAAATGAATATTCAAACTTTCTTACAGGAGAGGCTTTATCCAACCTTGATATTAAATTTGGCTTTTACGATTTTGGTTTCCTTTCCCCTAAAACGGCAGTTTGATAAATATGCTGAGGAACTTAGAAATGAATAAAAAATCGATTCTATTTAAAAAGGATTTCTGGGGCTTAAGGTCGAAATAATATAAAGATATATGTTAGCTTGTTTCGTATTGAGCTTATTCTTAGTTTGCTTAACATCGAGGGATGCTTTTCTATTGAGGTGACCAACTTAACATGAAGAAGACACAAAATGTGCTAATAAAAGGAACAAAGGATGGTTTAACGTTACACTTAGATGATCTTTGCTCCTATGAAGAATTAAAGAGGGAATTAGATTCCAAATTAACCGAAAATTCGTTAGCTAATAAGGATCGACCTTTAATATCTGTTCGAGTTCAAGTAGGTAACCGATACTTGACAGAAGATCAGCAAGAAGAAATTAAAAATTTAATACGTCAAAAAAAGAATTTAGTCGTTGAATTAATTCAATCAAATGTAATGACAAGGGAAGAAGCCGAGCTAGCAATAGCAGCAAATGAGATCATCCCAGTAGCTAAAGTCATCCGTTCAGGTCAAGTACTAGAAACACCAGGTGATTTGCTCTTAGTGGGAGATGTGAATCCTGGTGGGACAGTTCGAGCAGGCGGAAATATCTTTATTATGGGAGCACTAAAGGGAATTGCTCACGCAGGATGCTTTGGAAACTCAAATGCAGTGGTTGTTGCCTCAGTAATGAATCCTTCACAAATCAGAATAAGTCATTGCATTAACCGTGCTCCAGATTATGGAACAGACAAAGAGAAACGGGAAATGGAATGTGCCTATATTGATGAAAACGATCACATTATTATTGATAGATTGCAAGTATTATCTCAGCTAAGACCAAACTTAACGAAGCTGGAAGGGGGACGCTAAAATGGGACAAGCCATTGTTGTAACTTCGGGAAAAGGTGGAGTAGGGAAAACGACTACTTCTGCAAATATTGGAACAGCACTAGCCTTACAAGGGAAGCGTGTCTGCCTTGTTGATACAGATATCGGATTGAGAAACTTAGACGTCGTGATGGGACTTGAAAACCGAATCATTTATGATTTAGTTGACGTCGTGGAAGGTCGCTGTAAGATTCATCAAGCGTTAGTTAAAGATAAGAGATTTGATGACCTACTATACTTGCTTCCAGCAGCACAAACTAGTGATAAAACGGCAGTTCAGCCTGAACAAATGAAAACATTGATTAACAATTTGAAACAGGACTATGATTATATCATTATTGACTGTCCGGCGGGAATTGAACAAGGTTATAAAAATGCAGTTGCAGGTGCGGATAAAGCTATTGTTGTAACCACACCTGAGGTTTCAGCTGTAAGGGATGCGGACAGAATCATTGGACTTCTAGAAAAGGAAGAAAATGTGGAGGCACCAAAGCTAGTGATTAATCGTATCCGCAGTCATATGATGAAAAATGGAGATATGCTTGATGTAGACGAAATTACAGCACACCTATCCATTGATTTAATCGGAATAGTGGCAGATGATGATGAAGTTATTAAAGCATCTAATCATGGTGAACCAATCGCTCTTAATCCTAATTCAAAAGCGTCGATCGCCTATCGAAATATTGCACGCCGAATATTAGGGGAATCAATACCTCTCCAACAGCTTGATGATAGTAATAAAGGTGTATTTACAAAAATTAAAAAGTTTTTTGGTGTTAAGTAAAACCGGGATTGTTCTCGGTTTTTTTTATTTGGTTTCTTTGTCCTACTAATTAAATTGTATTGTCATAGGTTTGTCCTTTTGCACATAAACTTGTACAAAACGTAAAAGGAATGGTGGGGAAACCATGAGGTCAAGACCGGATGATATTCGTAAACGTATTGCAAAGCGAAAGAGGGAAAGGGACAGGCTTACAGAGACCGTTGCTCATTCAAGGCTGTTGCTGCCAGAAACGGAAGAAACGCACGGATATGATCGGATTCCCACATATGAAAGTGGGAAAGATGAAGAGCTTCATCCTCTTTTTCGAAAGGAAGTATTTATTTTTAAAATACTAGCCTCTACAATTTTGGTGTTCTTAGTAGCGATTATTTTTAGAAATAATGACGCTAGATTTGAGAGTGTTAGAGAATTTGTTTCGATAAACATGGAAAAGGACTTTCAATTTACGACAGTAGCAAACTGGTATGAAGATCAGTTTGGAAAGCCTCTTGCACTATTGCCGTTTACAAACAATGAATCAGAAGAAGTGAATGAGGAGTCGCAGCCATATGCCTTACCAGCGTCAGGGAAGATTCTAGAGGAATTTGGTGAAGACGGACAAAAGGTAACAATTGAAACACCAAAAGGTGCGGCCGTTACCGCGATGAGTGGTGGTATGGTTGAATTTGCTGGTGTAAAAGAGGGATTTGGTAAGACGGTTATTGTCCAGCACGGTGATAAGAGTGAGACTTGGTATGGGAATCTTGATGATATTTCGGTTAATCTTTATGAATACATCGAAAAAGGGAAAGAAATTGGAACGGCAATGGATAGTGATGATGGAGAAAAAGGTTCCTTTTACTTTGCCTTAAAAGAAGGAAATGAATTTATAGATCCTTTCCAGGTGATTCAGGTTGAATAAAATGATTGAGCTTTTTTCAAAAATTCATATTCATCCACTTTTGTGGATAGTTGTGGCTTTGTCTGTAGTGACTGGTCACTTTTATGAACTCCTTCTCCTCTTAATTATTATCTTTATACATGAGCTAGGTCATGGGGTAGCCGCTTCCTATTTTTCATGGAGAATTAAAAAAATCACGTTGCTTCCTTTCGGTGGGGTGGCAGAGATGGATGAACACGGAAACAGGCCGCTAAGAGAAGAAGCGATCGTCGTATTGTCTGGACCTGTACAACACATATGGCTTGTTGCCGTTGCTTATCTACTTCATCAAGTTGGACTTTTGAATGACCATTTGTTTTCCATGTTTCTACAGTATAATGTGATGATATTTTTATTTAATTTGCTTCCTATTTGGCCATTAGACGGTGGGAAGTTCATTTTTTTATGGCTTTCTATCAATAAGCCATTTCCAAAAGCATTCAAACAGACACTTCTCCTCTCTTTCTATGTTTTATTATTATTTAGTGCTGTCATTATGGTGACAGAACCTTTAAATCTTAATGTTTGGATCATCATCTCGTTTCTTTTGTTTTCTTTGTATTATGAATGGAAGCAAAGAAGATATGTGTTTGTTCGATTTTTACTTGAACGCTATTACGGGAAAAAGGATACGTTTGGAACACTCATTCCTTTAAAGGTGGAAGAGGATGATCTAATCATTCATGTACTTGAAAAATTTCAAAGAGGCTGCAAGCATCCGATTATCATTGAACATGATGGACAGGAGAAAAGATTGCTTGATGAAAACGAATTGTTACATGCTTACTTTGCTGATAAACTTTTGATGGCAAGAATGAAGGATTTGCTTTATCAATATTGAACTATGATAATAAAGGTGACGTATTGATAAAGTGAGGAATAGATTTTGGATAAGATCATTGTGAATTATATAGGTAGAGAAAAACGCTATGCGATACTCAAGGATCAAAAAGTTGAGAAGCTGTATATTGAACAACCAAAGCAGCAGTCGCTCGTTGGTAATATATATATAGGTACGGTAACGAAAGTCATGCCAGGGTTACATGCTGCTTTTGTTGATATTGGAGAAGAAAAACAAGGGTTTTTACATAGAGATAAACTCGTTTCTTTTTTATCAGCAAAAGATGAAAAGACTGTAAAAGAGACCAAAGGAATTGGATCATTTGTCCATCAAGGGGAGAGGCTCCTTGTTCAGGTGGAAAAAGACGCAAGCGGTGATAAAGGACCACGTTTAACAGGGATTATTGAGATTAACGGAAAGAACATTGTGTATTTGCCGAATGGCTATTATGTGGCTGTCTCAAGAAAAATAGAAGATCTACAGCAAAGAGAAAGCTGGCGTCAAATAGGGTATGAGCTGAAAGAGGAACATGAAGGGCTCATTTTTCGTACATCCTGTACGGAGGCAAATAGAGAGGAAATTGAAACAGAGCTTCACCATTTAAGAACTCAGTATCATGAACTAACAAAATCTCTGAAAATGGTAAAGAAACCAATGATTGTTCATGAAAGTGAGCACTTTATTAAGGAGCTTAGGGAAGAATGTAAAAAAATGGAGTCTGCGGCCATTGTAGTTGATGACATTAGCTTAAGGGATAAACTATTAGCAGGTGGTTCTGATGACCTAGTATGTGAGATTATTTATTATCATGAGAAACAAAATATATTCTCCGCATACGGGGTTGAAGACTCAGTTGAAAAAGCATTAAGACGTGTCGTTTGGCTGTCAAACGGTGCGTATATAGTCATTGATGAAACGGAAGCTCTCACCATTATTGATGTGAATACGGGAAAGTATTCAGGGAAAAATCATCTTCAAGATACTGTTGTGAAGACGAATGAGCTTGCTGCAGAAGAGATTGCACGTCAATTAAGAATAAGAGACATTGGTGGAATTATTCTTATTGATTTTATTGATATGAAGGATATGAGTGACCAAGAAATGGTCCGAAAGAAACTGGAAAGAGCTTTGCAAAAGGATCATAAACGAACAAATATTGTTGGATTTACTCAGCTAGGTATCATGCAGCTTACTAGAAAAAAAACAAAAGTAGCACTTTCTGAAGGTTTAACTGAAAAATGTAAAGTCTGTGATGGGACAGGAAGCGTGTTAAGTGCAGAAACGGTTGCCTTCAAACTGGAACGAGAGCTTTGGGAGCTAAAGGGGACCGATTACGAGTCTGTTACCATTGAAACGACGGAAGCAGTAAAAGATGTGTTTTCCGGTTTGGAAGGAAAACATCTGAAGAGAATGGAAGAATTAATCCATGCAACGCTTCGTTTTGTTATCATTTCGAACAATAAACCTTTCTATAAAATTACGAAGCTCATCTAACAGTGAGCTTTTTTGGTATTGACAATAAGAGAGAAAATATGATAATATCGTTTATGTTATGTTTGTAGCACCCGTGCTACAACCGCGCAGATCAGGTTATAAGTCTTTCGTTAGAAAAGCGCCTGTGATGGCGAGTCTTAGTTTATAAGGAGGTGCAGTTCATGTACGCAATTATTGAAACAGGCGGAAAGCAAGTAAAGGTAGAAGAAGGACAAACTATCTACATTGAAAAGCTAAACGCTGAAGCAGGCGAAACTGTTACATTTGACAAGGTTTTATTCGTTGGTGGAGAAAGCGTAAAGGTAGGAAGCCCAGTTGTTGAGGGTGCTACTGTTACAGCTAAAGTTGAAAAGCAAGGTCGCGCTAAGAAGATCATTGTTTTCAAGTACAAGGCGAAGAAGAACCAACGCAAAAAGCAAGGTCATCGTCAACCATACACAAAAGTTGTCATTGAAAAAATCAACGCGTAAGGCGGTCTAAGATGATTCAAACGACGATTTATCGTACTGAATCTGGACACATAAAGTCGTTTACATTGAGCGGTCATGCTCTCTTTGCTAACCGAGGGGACGATATCATCTGTGCCGGTGTCTCTGCCGTTTCATTCGGTGCTATTAACTCAGTTATTGCGTTAACAGGTGTTGAACCCGAAATTGAGCAAGGAGATGGTGGCTTTCTCCGCTGTGTGATTCCGACTAATCTCTCTACGGACATACAGGAGAAGGTACAGCTATTGCTTGAAGGCATGGTCGTGTCACTACAAACGATTGAGAGAGATTACGGGAAATATGTAAAAATTACCTTCAAAAAGTAGGAGGTGGAACAATAATGTTAAGATTAGATCTTCAGTTTTTCGCTTCTAAAAAGGGAGTAGGTTCTACAAAGAACGGTCGTGATTCACATGCTAAGCGCCTTGGTGCTAAGCGTGCAGATGGTCAATTCGTATCTGGTGGTTCAATCCTTTACCGTCAACGTGGCACAAAGATTTATCCAGGTGTTAACGTTGGTAAGGGTGGAGATGACACTCTATTCGCGAAAGTGGACGGAGTAGTTAAATTCGAACGCCTAGGACGTGACCGTAAGCAAGTGAGCGTATACCCTGTAGCTCAAGAAGCTTAATTCTTTTAGAAAAAACTCTAACCTTTAGGTTAGAGTTTTTTTAATCATAAAGCTATTACCAAGGTTTTCTTTTTTGCTATACTAAAAACAAGCAGTTTTCTGACTGATAACGAATTGGTACAGGAGTGCATGACATGAATAAGGATTGGACGACGGTTGAGTTGCTGAGTCACTCGCGTCACGATTGGTTAAATAAAGTACAGCTCATAAAAGGTAACTTATCTTTACATAAATACGACAGGGTAAACGAAATCATTCAGGAAATTGTTATTGAGGCACAAAATGAGGCTCGTCTCTCTCAATTACATACACCACAGCTTGCTGCCCTCTTTCTTACCTGCAACTGGAACAACTTCTCTTTTCAGGTAGATTATGAAGTGCTCGAGGTATCTACCGACAACCAAAACATAATTAATGACATGATTGCATTGAACTGGATAACCTCATTTTTTGAGTGTTTACAGCAAACGGTTAAGGAGTTTGCTGAGAATCATCTATCAATAACGATCGACAGACAACAAAAGGCAGCCTGTTTCTTTTTTGATTTTAGAGGAATAATAAAAAATAGGACAGGTCTTGTAGAATTTTTCAAAAGAAAAGAAACATTAATAGAAGTAATCGTTCATGAATGTTCGGAACAGGAATTTTCGTTACAGGTATTCTTACCATATGAGGAATAATTGGATCATTCGATTCTCGTCATGTGATGACAACTTCTATCAGGCTCATTACTATAGAGCAACAACATAGGACAGACGGGAGGATTTACGATGTTTGTAGATCAGGTAAAGATTTACGTAAAAGGTGGAGACGGTGGAAACGGGATGGTAGCATTCCGCCGTGAAAAATATGTACCAAAGGGTGGACCTGCTGGAGGTGACGGCGGGAAAGGTGCAGATGTGGTTTTTGTGGTAGAAGAAGGATTACGAACGTTAATGGATTTTAGATACCAAAGGCATTTTAAAGCTCCCCGTGGTGAGCATGGGATGTCTAAAAATCAGCATGGTAAAAACTCTAAAGATATGATTGTTAAAGTTCCACCAGGGACTGTCGTAAAAGATGCAGAAACAAATGAAATTATTGGCGATTTAGTTGAACATGGACAACGTGCAATTATTGCTAGAGGTGGTCGAGGCGGTCGAGGAAATTCGCGATTCGCTACACCTGCTAATCCAGCACCTGAATTATCTGAACATGGTGAGCCAGGACAGGAAAGGGATGTAATTCTCGAGCTCAAGCTTCTAGCTGATGTTGGATTGGTGGGCTTCCCTAGCGTTGGAAAGTCAACATTACTGTCTGTCGTTTCTTCTGCAAAACCGAAAATTGCTGAGTATCATTTTACAACGATTGTTCCGAACCTTGGAATGGTCGAGACAGAAGATGGAAGAAGCTTTGTAATGGCTGATCTGCCTGGACTAATTGAAGGCGCTCACTCCGGTGTAGGACTTGGTCATCAGTTTTTACGACATATTGAAAGAACAAGGGTCATCGTTCATGTAATTGATATGGCTGCAACAGAAGGAAGAGATCCTTATGAGGATTACGTAACGATCAATAAGGAGTTGCAGGAATATAATTTACGTTTAACTGAAAGACCACAAATCATCGTAGCCAATAAGATGGATATGCCAGATGCTGAGGAAAATTTAAAATCCTTTAAAGAAAAATTAACAGATGAATATCCTATCTTCCCTATATCAGCGATTACGCGCCAGGGACTTAGAGATTTACTATTTGCGGTTGCTGATAAAATTGAACAAACTCCGGAATTTCCACTTCATGAGGAAGAGCTTGAGAGTACAGGAATTCACCGCGTACTTTACAAACATGAAGCGGAGCAGACAGAGTTCGTTATTACGAGAGATCCGGATGGAAGTTTTGTTGTTTCAGGACATGCAGTGGAACGATTGTTTAAGATGACTGACTTCTCTAGAGACGAGTCGATCAAACGATTTGCTCGCCAGCTTCGCGGTATGGGAGTCGATGAAGCGTTAAGAGAAAGAGGAGCAAAAAATGGTGATACAGTAAGACTTATGGATTATGAATTCGAATTTTTAGATTAGTATTTCGTAGCGCTTTACCTGGGGGTGGGGAAAATGAAAGAAGAAGATATATTAGACAAGAAGTTTTACTTAGTGCGTGAAGATGTGCTGCCTGAAGCGATGAAAAAAACTCTCGATGCAAAGGAAATGCTTGAACGTGGGAAGGTTGAGTCTGTGTGG
>NZ_JBPCCH010000001.1:285751-286740 GCF_050971805.1 Robertmurraya mesotrionivorans
GGCTAATTACCTTGTTTTTTCATCTAGAAGATCGCTCAGGTACGCTTTCACAGCTACTTGGTGTGGTAGCATCATCTGGTTGTAACGTATTGACTATTCATCAGACAATCCCACTTCAAGGTAGGGCCAACGTAACGCTATCTTTAAATACGACAGATATGGCTATTGAAATTGAAGAACTGCTTGCACGATTACGCAGGATGGAATTTGTAGAGAAGGTTGAAGTATTAGGGTCAGGAGCATAAATTGCTTCCGCCCTGTTTTTCATTTGTATACATATTTTGTTTAAAGTGATAAAGTGATAAAAAGAGAGATATGGATTGTGGTAACAAAGGAGAGAGAATATTGAAAGTAGCATTTTTAGGACCAAGAGCCACGTTTACTGATTTAGTGACAAGAGAAATGTTTCCTCACGAGGAGCGAATTCCTTATGCTACAATTCCGGATTGCTTAGATGCAGTAATGGAGGAAGAGGTTGACGTAACGGTTGTTCCGCTTGAAAATACGTTAGAAGGATCGGTAAATATTACATTGGATTATTTAATTCATGAAATTAACTTACCGATTATTGCTGAGGTTACAACTCCTGTAAAACAGCATTTACTTGTACATCCATCTGTGAAAGAGAGATGGCAGGAGGTAACAAAAGTATTAAGCCATCCGCATGCCATTGCTCAATGTCATAAGTTCCTTCACGGATCATTAAAAGGCGTACCTTGTGAGAATGCAACGAGTACAGCTGCTGCAGCGAAGTATATTATCGAACATCCAGATGAAAACGTAGCCGCTATTGCGAATCAACTAGCTGCTAAAGAATATGGACTAGCTGTTGCAAAAGATAATATTCACGACTACGACTTTAACCATACAAGATTTATCGTACTATCAAAAAAAAACATCCCACTTCAACCAAAAACCATTGATATCAAAGGTTATAAAACGACAGTAATGGTCACATTACCTACGGACCGGTCAGGTGCTTTACATCA